>JBGPGM010000276.1:0-4271 GCA_041483855.1 Phycisphaerae bacterium
AGCGCTGGCCGGCGTGGACCGCGTCGACGGCCGCGGGCGGGTCGTTGTCCAGGGCCGCGGCCCACTCGACGCAGTCGATGCCGCGCAGCGACAGCCGCTCGACGAGCCGCGCGAAGGGCTGGAACGCCGGCGCGAACCGCACCGCCTCGCCGTGAACGAACACCACGATCGGCGACACCGGCACGCTCAGCGACGCGATCGCCGTCGCGATCAGTTCCTCGGCCCGGAACCGCAGGTCCGGCAGCACGCCCGCCGGGTCGCCCGGGATCCGCGGCGGAAACAGCGAGTCGAAATCGATGGCCGTCACCCCGCCCCGGGCCGAACCGGGCGGACCGAGGACGATCGCCGCGTTGGTTCTCTCCAGCGTGCGGGCGAGCGAGAGCACGTGCAGCGGGGGCAGGTCGTCGATGCCGGCGGCGGCGCGTGCCGCGGCATCGCGGGCCTTGAGCAAGGCGCCGGGCATCGGCCGGGCCCGGTCGCGGCCTACGGCGGGGACGCTCGGGCCGTCGGCGATGGCCTGCACGCCCTTGGACAGGTCCGACAGTTCGTTGGCCAGGGCCGCCAGGGGCTTGCGCAGCGTCAGCGCGGCCACGTCCACCGGCGGCACGGGCATGGCCCCGACGCGCTGGCGGAGCGCCTCACGGGCCGTCTGCGCAGCCCCGGCCAGGTCGGCGGCGAAGTTGCGCGCCACCGCCGCCTTCTGCGTCAGGAACGTGGTGATCGTCTCGGCGCCGGCCGTCCCCGCCGGGATCGCCTCCTGCACCCCTTGCAGTTCCGACGACAACGCCGTCTCCACGGCGCCGAGCCGCTCGGCCTCGTCCGCGGCCGCCGAGAGCGTCGCGATCATGCGGTCCAGTTGCGGGCGGGACTGGTCGGCGATGCGCGCCAGCAGCGCGTCGTAGTCCTTGAGGCCGCGCGACGTGCGCGTGTCGATGATAGTGACGCGGACGTGGCTCGACGAGCGGGCGAAGTTGTCCAGCACGTCGCGGGTGCGCTCCAGCCCGCGAGGGTCGATCTGGCCCAGGTCCGCCGCGATGGCGATGTCGTACGGCTTGTCCAGCCGGGCCAGCAGGCGCCGCGTGCCCTCCGAGAGCATGTGCTCGCGCGTGGCGGTCACGTCCAGGCGCAGCGGCAGTCGCGAGGCGATCAGCACGGCGAAGACGCACGACGCGGAGACGGCCAGGACCAGGGCCGCGGTCTGGATGGCGTACCGTCGCCGGCGCGAGGCCGCGCTGGGAGGAGGGGCCGCGCCGGGAGTGGGCGCTGGGACGCTCATCGCCACCTCCGCGACTCGAGTACGACCGTCGCCAGCATGAGCAGCCACGCCGACGCGCCCACGAAGAACACGATGTGCGAACTGTCGATCAGTCCGCGCGCGAAGTCGTCCATCCGCTGGTTGGCCGACAGGGCGTACAGGAACTGTCGGATCGGCGCCGGCGCGCTGGGAGCGAGGGCCGCGCCCCCGACCTCGACCAGGAACAGCGCGAAGAACGCCCCCAGGAACGCCAGCGTCTGGCTGGCGGTCAGCGCCGAGGCCAGCGTGCCGACGGCCAGGTAGAGCATCCCCAGCAGGACGATGCCCAGGTACCCGGCCAGGATCGGGCCGTAGTCCGGGCGGGAGAGGGTCTCCAGCAGCCCGACGTACACGACCGTCGGCGCCAGCATCGTCAACAGGAAGAGCACCGCCCCCAGGTACTTGCCGACGACGACCATGGCTTCTGCCACCGGCGCCGTCAGCAGCGACTCGATCGTGCCCGAACGCAGTTCGTCGCTGAACAGCCTCATCGAGATCGCCGGCGCCAGCACGACCAGGAGCGTCCACCACACCCGGAAGAACATGCGCATCGTGGCTGGCTGGCCGGGCGTCAGCCCCTGGCGGGTGAAGATCACGCCCGACAGCAGCAGGAACAGCGCCACCACGATCCAGCCCAGCGGCACGCGGAAGAACGACGCGTACTCGCGAGCGGTGATAGACCACATCCGCGTCATGCGGCGTCGTCCTCCTCGATCACGCGCAGGAACAACTGCTCCAGCGTCGGCGTCCGGCGGTGCAGGTCGCGCACGAGCACGCCCGCGCCCGCCGCGCTCCGCGCGATCGCCTCGCGCAGGTCCGGCGCGCCGGGGGCGGGCGTGACGTGGAACTCTGCCCATACGCGGGGCGAGGCGTACTCGGCGGCGGGCGTGCGCACGACCCGGGCGACGCCCGCGACGGCCTTGAGCAGGCTCAGCACGCTCTCGACCGTGCGCGGCGCACTGGTGTCCGCGTCGACGATGTACGGCGACGTGTCCGCCAGGGGGCGAAGCAGGTCGGCCGGCGCGCCGTCGGCCCGCACCCGCCCGCGTGCCATCACGATGACCCGATCGCAGGTCTTCTCGACCTCCGGCAGGATGTGCGACGAGACCAGCACCGTCCGCCGGTGCGACAAGTCGCGGATCAGCGTGCGGGTCTGGCGGATCTGAGCCGGGTCCAGCCCGCTCGTCGGCTCGTCGAGCACCAGCACCGGCGGGCTGTGCAGCAGGGCGCTGGCCAAACCGACACGCTGGCGGTACCCCTTGCTCAGGTGCCCGATCCGCCGCCGCCGGACGTCCCGCAGCCAGCATCTGTCCATCGCCCCGTCCACCGCGGCCCGGCGCGGGCCACGCGCCAACCCGTACAGCCTCCCCCGGAAGTGCAAGAAGTCCTCCACGCGCATTTCCGGATACAATGGTGCAGATTCCGGCAGGTAGCCGAGCGAACGCCTGGCCGGCAAGGACTGCGCGATTGTGTCATGCCCGCAGACACTTACGGCACCCGAAGAGGGGGGCAAATACCCGGTAATCATTCGTATCGTGGTCGTCTTGCCGGCGCCATTGGGGCCCAACAGCCCCACGACTTGGCCGGCGTCGATCTCGAAGGACACGCCGCGCACGGCTTGCACCGGTCCAAACCACTTGCTGACATCGTGCGCACGGATCATAGAGGCACACAGTAGCGTCGCGGCAATGGCCGATGTCAAGTGCAGGTCTTTCAGGGTCGCTGTCGATTGGTACGAAGTGCCCAATGGCACTAGACTTCCCTTGGATCAGAGGCGAACACGGAATCACGATGTCTGCGAGTCGTCCGAGGCTGTTGGTGGTGGACGGGCCGCTGGTGCCCGCGGCGGAGCTGGCCCGGGCGCTGGCTACCCACTTTGAGGTGGTTGTCGCGCCGCCCGGGGGCGGCGACGACGCCCTTCGTTCGGCCGAATACCAAGCCATCCTGGCCGGGACCGTGGAGTACTTGTCCCTGGACCGGCCGCTGAGCGAGCGGGAGTCCAATGCCGTACTGGAGGCGATCGGCGAGGGGGTCTGCCTGGCCAGCAGCGAAGGGCGGATCCTGTGGGCCAACGAGCGGTTCCGTGCCTACGACGGCCAGGTCGTATCGCGGATCGAGGCCGTCTGCCGGCGTGCCGTCCAGCGGTTCGAGGAGATGGCCAAGACGGGCAACGCCGGCCGCCCGCTGCCGCCCGGCAAGTTCGAGGTGGCTTCCCCCGACAACGCGCAGTTCTACGAGGCGGTGGTCTCGGTGGTCGGCGCCGCCGCCGGGGCCGCGCCGGGCAAGGTCGTGCGCGTGGCCGCGGTCGTGCGCGACGTGACCTCCACCCGGCGGACGCAGCAGAAGATGGACGCGATCGACCGCGCCGGCAGCGAACTGGTCCGCCTGGACGCCGAGTCGGTGCGGAAACTGCACGTGGGCGAGCGGCTCAAACTGCTCGAGGAGAAGATCGTCAAGTTCTCCCACGAGTTGATGCACTTCGACCACCTGGCCATCCGCCTGCTCGACGAGCGCACCGGCAAGCTCGAACTCGTCATGGCCTCCGGCCTGCCGCCCGAGGCGATGGAACTCGAGCTGTACGCCTCCTGCGAGGGCAACGGCATCATGGGGTACGTCGCGGCCACGGGGCGCTCGTACCTGTGCCCGGACGTGACCAAGGACAAGCGGTACCTGACGGGCCTGCACGGGGCCCGTTCGTCGTTGACGGTGCCGCTGCGCCTGCACGACAAGGTGATCGGGGTCTTCAACATCGAGAGCCAGCAGGTCGGGGCCTTCACCGAGGACGACCGGCAGTTCGCGGAGATCTTCGGGCGGTACGTGGCGATCGCGCTGCACATGCTCAACCTCCTGGTGGTCGAGCGCGGCGAGGTAAACGCGACCGTGACCGAGCGCGTCGAGGGCGAACTGAACGAGCCGCTGGACGACATCTTGAAGGAAGCCGATTGGCTCAAGGACCTGGCCTCCCGCGACCCCGAGG
>JBGPGM010000277.1:0-4242 GCA_041483855.1 Phycisphaerae bacterium
CCAACGTCGTCGTCCGCGTCTCACGCAAGGTCAAGGGCAAGCACCGCAAGGAGGCCCTCCGGTCGGTGTCCGTGACCACCGAGACCGTCGAAGACAACGGCCGCCTGATTGTCCGGGTCCGCAGTACCACGACCTGGCCCGACCCGGCCCAGGTCTGGGTGAACATCCGTATGCGCGTGCCGCGCTGCGACGGGGCGCTAGTCTGGACCCGCGGCGGGAACGTCGGACTCGTCGGAGTGAGCGGGGCGGTCCAGGTAGACAACGGTGAACTGGGCGGGCACGCCGGCCGCATCGAGCTTCGCACGGACAAGTCCATGACGGCCCCGGTGGCGCTGACGACCGACAAGGGGTCGGTGATCTACCAGGTCGGGCCTGATTCCTCGGGCCAGTTTGAACTGATCGGCGGCGACGACGACCCGCCCCGGTTCTATTCCGATACGCCGCACACCCAGACGCTCTCGACCGACGGCCGGTCGATCAAGGCGACCCTGCACGGCGGGACGAACCCGATCGTGCTGCGCTCGGGCAACGGTCTGGTCAAGGTGATGGTGATCAACAACCCGGTGGGCTACCGGGACATGACGAACTGAAGTCGCCGCGCCGGGTTTTCGGGGTCGGCCGCCGGCGCGTCACCCCGCCCGGACCGCCTGCTCACCCTGTTGCTGGCGCTGGATGGCAATCAGGTAGGTGGTAAAGCGTTCGATGACGAAGGCCCGGTGGGCGGGGTTGTGGGCGAAGTCGAAGGCAAGCCCGACGTACAGGTTCTGGCCCGAATCGATGTGGGCGTGGGCCACGCGGGCGGTCACGGCGATCGGCGCGGGGATGTGCGGGCGCAGGTCGACGCGCAACCAGACATAGGGCTTGCGGTCCATCGCCCCCGCCTCTTCTCGCCCGATCCTCAGGCCCAGGCCGCCGCCGCTGATGTTCACGAGTTTGGACGTAAAACTGGGCCCCACGTCGGGCAGCAGCAACGGCTCGGCGTCAGCCTCCGCCGCCGGTGCGCTGTTCATGAGCGACTCGATCTGCACCCGGTTCGCCGCCTCGGCGGCCACGACCGTGGCGGGGTTGAGCAGCGGCCAGCATTGGACGTCGGGTAGCTGCAGGTCCGCGGTGGAAATGCGGTAGAAGTGCCGGCGCGTGCAGCGCTCCACACCCTCGGGAAGCGCCAGCACCAGGTGCGTGCCGCCGCCGCTGGGCCCGCGGACCTGGCGGCTGCCCAGGGTCCGGGTGTGGAACATCCAGCGGTTCTGCCCGACGGACATGGCGCCGATGAGCTCCACGCCCGTTCCCAGGCCGATCGTCTCGCCGAACGCCGCGGGCGACTCGACCACCATCTCGTCCTCGCCCACGCTGATCAGCGCGACGCGCCAGACGATGTCCGAGCCGGGCTGGGGGACCTCGGTGCCGTGCGACGGCAGCAGCCGGCTCGGACGGGCGACCGAGATCTCCAGGGCCCCGTGGCGCTCCTGGATCTTCTGCAGCGATTCTCGCCAATGTTCCGTACGCGATCTTGAGGCTGGCACGGATACCCTCGCAGTCTTGGGATGGTTAACCCTGCTGGCGGTCGCACGCGAGCCGCGGACCTGGCAGGGGTTGAATCGGTCCGGTTTCCCCGCGGCTTTACCCCTCCCTCCCGGCGGGGGCGTCCCTGGGCCGTGCTGCCGCCCGGTGGGAGTCGGAGGCCCGGGAGCCCTACGGTTATCGCGCCAACGGGCAGGATCGGGGCGTACCGCGCCCAGGGCGGGGGGCGGGGGGGGCGTCTCGCCGCCTCAGACCTGTGGGTCCGCCCGGGCCGGAGCCCCTCAACCTTGACGGGCTCTTGACGCGGACAGGTCGTCATCTGGTACACTGCGGCCGTACCTTGGGACGGGGTGGCCCTGCCCTGAGGCGGATTCCTGGTCTGTTCTCCCCTGCCCTCCGCGGTGAGCGATGAGCGTCCTGCGCAGCCCGGCCGACAACCGGCTCCGGAGACCGGTCCGATGAAGGTGAAGCCCTGGCAGATCGGCGTGATCGTGATCGGGCTGCTCGGCGGGGTCGGGCTGATCGTGTGGTGGATCGCCACCGCCGGGCCGGTGCGGCTGGCCCACTCCTACACCCTGATCGACGTGACCACGGGGGAGATCTACGAGGTGGATTCCACCAGGTACCACCTGATCCTGCCGGCACGCCGGCCGGACACCGGCAAGATCGCGCTAGTGGGGGTGTCCAAGGATGAAGAAGGGAACTGGTTTGTCTCCCCCCGCGACCGTGGAAGCATCAAGGAGCTCGACCCCGACGTCGAGGTCAAAGCGGTTGACGCCCAGACCGGGGAGGTTCTGATAAAGTCGGGCGCCGTCAAGCCGTACCGGAAGTAGACTCAGCATCCGTGTGTGGGGGGGCAACGCCGGACCGGGCCTTCAGTCACCAACCTGTCACACGCGAGGAGGCGACCATGAGCACGTTCGAACCACAGTCTCACAGCGAGTCGCGCCGCCATCGGCTCCGCGCGTTCACGCTCATCGAACTGCTGGTGGTGATCGCCATCATCGCGCTGCTGGTGGGCGTGCTGCTGCCGGCGCTGGGCAAGGCGCGCGAGGCGGGTCGGGCGATCGTCTGCTCGTCGGACGAACGGAGCCTGGGGGTGGGGCAGTTGCAGTACGGCAACGACCACAAGGACTACTTCGCCGGCCCGAATACTTCCGGCGCCGACGGGAAGGTGACTGGCGGCGTCATCTACCTGGGGGACCAGACGGAAGCAACCCCGACGACAACGTACGACTGGGTCAGCCCCAGCGTGGGGGACGGCGCTGGACTGTCGCCCAACCGGGCCGCGCGGACCGAGCAGATCTTCGAGCGCTATGGGTGCCCATCGGCGCGGGTGGAGAACGACACGTTGTTCGGCAGCGCCGGAGATCGGATGGACTTTGACAACATCCTGGCCACGAGGGGCTTCGGACAGATCAGCCACCTGTCGCCCGCGGCTTTCCACCTCTACGCTCCCCCTCGCAATGGACCGATGCCGCCGGGGCACCGGTACCGTGGGATCGACATGTACTTTGGCTTCGACACGCCCGTTGCCGTGCCGCTGGGATATGCGCCTCGTCTCGATCTGGTGGGCACGCAGCCCTCCAAGAAGGTGCTCGCGGCCGACGGCACGCGGTACTTCGACCCGCCGCGCCTGGATTTCGACATTAGCCCGGCGCCGGGCATCTACGGGTCGTTCACCGACTCGGGCCCGATCTTCCACGCATCAACCGCGTACGGACGCGCGCATGCAGGGTTCCCCATCAACGTCGCGCTGACGTTCCGGCACGGGAACAAGTCGATCAACTGCGTCTACTTCGACGGGCATGTGGGCTCGATGACGGCGGCGCAGGCGTGGAAGGACGCGACGCCTTGGTACCCCGGTGGGAGCATCTACAACGGCAACAACGGGACGCCCGAGTCGCAGGCGTTCCACCAGGCGGGGTCCGTATTGCCGTAGCGGTGTCGGACCACGCATCAGGCGCCCACGTGGGCGATGCCGCCCCCCGCGGCTCGGCTCTACAGTTGGCCACGGGCGGCGGGCGGGCGGAGTCGCATCCATGTCCGTTGACGCTGTCTTGTCGGCTCTGGCGCGGGAGGAGCCCCAGTCGATCGCCAGGCTCGTCGAGTGGCTGCGCATCCCCAGTGTCAGCACCGACCCGGCCTACCGCGACCAGGTCCGGCGCGCGGCCCAGTGGTGCGCGGACCAACTCAAGGCTTCCGGCCTGACGGTCTCGCTCAAGGAGACCGGCAACGTCACCGGCGGCGTCGGCTCCGGCCATCCCATCGTCCTGGGCCACTGCCCCGGTTCGCCCGACTATCGCGGGCCGCACGTCCTCTTCTACGGTCACTACGACGTCCAGCCGCCGGACCCGCTGGAGCTGTGGGAGTCGCCGCCGTTCGAGCCCTTGATCCACAAGGACGGGCGCGAGCGGATCGTGGCCCGCGGCGCCGTGGACGACAAAGGCCAGGTCATGATGTTCCTGGAGGCCCTGCGGGCGTGGAAGGCTGTCACCGGCCGCGTCGGCGGCGGCGCGAAGTTCACGGTGATGATCGAGGGCGAGGAGGAATCGTCCTCGGTAAACCTCAAGCGGTTCATCCAGGACAACAAGCCCACCCTGGGCGAATGCGGCGTGTGCGTCATCTCCGACACCGGCATGCTCAGCCCCACCCAGCCGGCAATCACCTACGGCGTTCGCGGCCTGGCCTACACGGAAGTCACGCTGCACGCAGCCAACC
>JBGPGM010000278.1:0-4221 GCA_041483855.1 Phycisphaerae bacterium
CATCCACCGGGAACACCACGGCCGGGCGTTCCGGGATCGAGTCGCGGTTGTGGATGAACCGCACCGGCGCCTCCGGGGCGGCCGGGGGAATAAGGGGGGTGGGGGGGCTGTCGGAAGCGGGCTGGTCGAGTGTGAACGTCAGTCTCGGCGCGGCCTCGATCAGCGCCGGCTGCGCCCGCGGCTCGGGATCGGGCCGCGCCGCGCCGACCGCCGGCCCCGCGCCCGACGCGACGATCACACACGCGCCCAGGATGCTCCATGGTCTCACGAGGGTCTCCACATGCGCCGACCGGTCGGCGGGGTCACCTGGGTGTTACCCGCACAGGGCAGCCAGCTTGAGCACCGTGTTCCAGTTGCGAGCAGTGCCCCGTAGGCCGAGTTTCCGCTCGATCAACGTCCCCGTCAGTTTCGAGCGGCCCATCCCCGCCGGATAGACGACATAGACCTGCTTGCCGTCGCGCCGTACGACCTCCGGACCCTTGATGGCGGCCCGCAGCGCATCCACGCTCCTTGCCGTTGGGGCCGCCTTCAGAAACACGACGACCAGATGGCCCGGGTCGTTCTCCGCTTCCTTCGGGAATGGGTTTCGCGCGGCGATCTTGCCCAACTCTGCCGCGCTGCGGACGACGTAATCCGCGGCCACACCCAGCCGTTCGGCGGTCTTCTCCTCCAGGAAACGCTCCAGTTCAGCACCGGCGCGTCGATCGCTCCTGAAGACGAGATTGCCACTCTGTAGCAGCGATGTCACGCCGGCGAACCCCAGGTCGGCCAGGAGAGTGCGCAAGTCGGACATGGCGACCATGTTCCGCCCGCCGACGTTGATCCCGCGAAGCAGAGCGATGTGCGTGGACATGGACAAACTCTCGTGCGCGTATCACTGGCGAACGGCATCGGATCGACGCCAAGACCCGCGGCCTTGCCTTGAAGGCCTTTTTACGGTTCAGCTCACCGCTCTGTCAAACACTCTCCACTCGCCGACCTTCCTGCTGTCGTCGTACGTACCACGGAAACCCCGGAAGAACCCACTAATTCCGCCCGCATCGACCACGTCTGTGCGCAATCTTCGTGACCTGTCCAATTTTCCCCCTTGTATTCCGCCGCGTTTTCGGTACACTACCCCCGCACGCCCGCGCTGCGCCTTCAGCGCTCCGCGCCGCGTCGCATCGGGGGGACCATCGATGCCATCCGCCGCTCACGCCCGCCCTCTCAGCCCCTCCGCGCGCCCGCTCCCTGCGCCCCGCCCTCGACACCCGTCCCTAAGGTGGCCAACCCTGTTTCCAAAAAGCCCCTCTGGCGCCCCCAAAAACCCAAAGGGGGCCAAGGTGGCCAACGTTTTCTGCATTTCCACCCGCACCCGAACGACAGCCATCGACCACCCGCGCGCGCACAGATCCGTCCCTTCTCCGTCACCCTCTCACCCTCTCACCCGCTCACCCCATCCCCGTCTTCTCGTCCGTACCTCCCCGCCTCCGTGGCGAACCGCCCCCCCCCCAAGACCGCCAGCCATCCGCCCCATAGACCGCCAACTCCCTCCCATAGACCGCCAACCCAAAACCCCCCTGGCGCTACGAAAAACCCCAAGGCCGCCATAGACCGCCAAGACCGCCAACGTTTTCTGCACTCGCCCTCCCCCGCCCCTGTCCCGTGCCGTGCCGATGCAATCGGGAACCGGTCCGGTAGGCCGGTTCCGGAGAGAAAACCGCCTCTTTCGTCTCGAATCGTGCCCCAACGGCTTGTTGAGTGAGAATAAACCGTGCAGAATGTGGCTCTCTGACCTGATGGTCCACGCCTCAGCGCGCCCGGGGTTGGAATGCGGAGGGGTGGGGGAGTGGGGGGATTAGGGATGTGGGGGTACCCACAGCACGGATGTGTTCGGAAGGACGGAACATGGTCTCGCGGGCTTTGTGTCGGAGTCTGGCGCTGGCGTTCTCAGCGCTACTCCTCTCGGCGTGCATGGCCGAGCAAGACGCCCTGCCCCGCCCGCGCCTGGGCGCCCTCCCCTTCCCCGGCCTCTTCACCCTCTACACCTCCTCCGACGTCTCCGAGGTCGGCCTGCACCACTACACCTCCTGGTGGGAGCGCCCCTTCCAGGAAGGCGAAGGCGCACGCGGCATCATGTACACCTGCCAGGCCGGGTTCCTCGACCTGGCCCACCTCCACGAGGGCGTCGACTGGACGCGCTACATGCGCGACCACGCCCGCACGCTCCTGCTCGCCGGCGGCGGCTCGGTCAGCCTCGTCAACGACGACACCCACATCGAACTGAGCGTCTCCCTCCCACCCTGGTGGGCCGGCCTGTCCGACTCCGAACGCGAGACCCTCACCGACGAGGCCGCGCTCTGCATGGGCGAACGCGCGGCCTACCAGATCGCGGTCTGGCACGAGATCGTCACCTGGTTCGGCTGGCGAACCTTCTTCTTCATCCCCGAGGATGTCTCCTCCTTCACCTGGGAGGACCTCAACTCCGACCTGCTCGGCGTCATCATCGGCGGACAGGTCGTCCGCGACGGCGACCAGAACTACGACCGCCGCGCCTCCGCGGCCGTCCGCTCGATGCTCATGGAACTCGGGCCGGTCTCCACCCGCTGGGTGGACCGCGCGGCCTACGCGGTCGAGGGCCAATGGTGGCGCGACGGCGTCGCTGTCCGTCGTGACCTGGACACCGGCCTGGAAACTGGCTTCAAGGTCCCGTGGCTGGTCCCCGGGTTGGAGTGCTGCCCCGACTGCGAGCCGGTGACCCTGACGGTGCCCTCGCTCAAGAACGTCAACGGGCACGACCTGTCATCGGTGTACGAACTCCGCCTGACCGCGCCGACGTGGCTCCTGGAGCGCATGTACGCGCACCGCGAGCCGCCGCGCCCCATCGTCGCCGATCGGGACTACGCCGGCCTGATCGACCTGATCCGTACCCAGATGCAGGCCAGATGGGGCCCGGACGTGGACCGGCCGACCGTCCGCGGGGCCGTCACGCGTCAGCACGGCAGCCCGGGCCACCCCGTCACGGATTGAACAGCAGGTCCAGGAAGTCGAAGAAATCCTGCGAGTTGGTAACGCCGTCCGCATTGATGTCCGCATTCCCGGCGAAAAAATCGGTCAGGAACGCAAAGATGTCGGCGCTGTTGACCACCCCGTCATGGTTCCAGTCGGCGTTGGCCACGACGTTCAGCGCCGGCGGCGGCATGAGGATGACGGGCCGCAGTGCATCGGCGATGCGGACCGTGAACCGGTTCACACCCGCCGTCAGGCCCGCGGTGAGCGTCGCGCTGTACGTGCCGTCGTTGTTGTTCACAACCGGCCCGATGGCGCACGTCATGGCGCTGCCCGGCGCGTGGGCCACGGTCATGTCCGGGTACGGCGCGGGGATGGTCATCGAGCGCCAATCGCGCAGCACGACCGTCATGGTCGAGGTGGAGCGCCCGTCGGCGGCGAGGACGCCGCGCGAGTAGACGACCGGCGAGAGCACGGCGTCGGCGTGCTCCTGCAACGACACGCGCCACGTGTTGTAGCGGGTGCGCAGGGTGAAGACGGGATCGGGGTCCGCGGCCTGCTGGTTGGCGATGTTGAAGCGCATGAAGTAGTTTCCGGTGGCGCAGCCGATGCCGTTGTTGAACCTTCCACCACCGACGTTCTCCACGACGATGACCGTGCTGGAGGAGGTGGTGATCGCGGCGTCTAGGTCGCCGTCGCCATCCAGGTCGGCCAGAACCATCTTGGTGGGGGTGAATCCGAGGACGTACTCGGAGCCGGGCTGGAAGGCGCCGCCGCCGGCGCCCAGGAAGATGGAAAATGACCGGGACGCGCGGTTGAGGGCGATCAGGTCGGTGATGCCGTCGCCGTTGACGTCGCGGGCCAGCACGTCCACCGGCTGCACGCCGGTCAGCAGCGTGCCGGTCGTGAAGCCGCCGCCGGGGGTCTGCGTGAACACGAAGAGCGAGTTGGAGCCCGTCGAGGCCACGGCGATGTCCGGGCGCCCGTCGCCGTTGAGGTCGGCGATGACCAGGTCCGACGGGCTGTTGCCCGCGGCCAACGGGGCGTCCGCGGTGAAGTTGCCGGCCCCGTCGTTCCGAAGGATGACGACCGCGCCGGGCGTGCTGACCGTGGCCGCCAGGTCAACGTCGCCGTCGGAGTCGATGTCCGCGGCGGCGATGCCCAGTGGGATGGTGCCGACGGGGATGACGGTGGGCGTGCCGAAGGTGCCGTCGCCGACGCCCAGGAGGATGG
>JBGPGM010000279.1:0-4220 GCA_041483855.1 Phycisphaerae bacterium
GTGTGTACCGAGGCGCTGTGCCAGGGGATCATCCGGCGCTGCCGCGCCGCGGGCGTGCCGGTGCTGATCGACCCGGCGGCGATCGAGGACTACAGCAAGTACCGCGGGGCGACGGCGATCACGCCGAACCGGACGGAGGCGGCGCTGGCAGTAGGCGGGAAGGCCGCGGCGGAATCGACGCCCGCCGAGCACGTCGAACTGGCGCGCCGGCTGCGGGCGGACCTGGACCTGGACGCGGTGGTGATCACGCTGGACCGGCACGGGGCGCTGCTGCTGGAGCGCGACGGGCAGCCCACGCCGGTTCCCACCGTGGCGCGCCAGGTCTACGACGTGAGCGGGGCGGGGGACATGGTGCTGGCGGCGCTGGCGGGGGCCCGGGCGCAGGGGCTGGGGTGGCTGGACGCGGTGCGGCTGGCGAACTACGCGGCGGGGCTGGAAGTGGAGGTCTTCGGTGTGGCGCCGATCCCGATCGAGCGGATCCACCGCGAGGTGCTGTCGCGCCAGCGGCACGGTCCGAGCCACAGCAAGCTGCGGACGCTGGAGGAGTTGTGCGTCGAGGTGGCGGCGCTGCGCACGCCGCACAACGGCCAGGGACCGCCGACGGTGGTGTTCACCAACGGGTGCTTCGACATGCTGCACGCCGGCCACCTTTCGTTGCTCCAGCGGGCCGCGGCGTTGGGAGGGGAGGAGGCGTTCCTGATCGTCGCGATCAACGCGGACGAGACGGTCAAGCGGCTGAAGGGACCAGGGCGGCCGGTCTTCCGGGAGGCGGACCGGGCGGCGCTGCTGTCGGGGCTGGAGTGCGTGGGGGCGGTGCTGGTGTTCGCCGAGCAGACGCCCGAGCGGGTGATCCAGGCGATCAGGCCCGACGTGCTGGTCAAGGGGGCGGAGTACTCGATCGACCAGGTGCCGGGCGCGCCGTTCGTGCGGTCGTACGGCGGGCGGGTGGAGTTGCTGGAGATGGTGCCGGGTCAGAGCACGACGGGGACGGTGGAGCGGATGCGCGGGGCATAGCGCAGCACCGCCACAGAGCCGGGAAGGGGTGGGAATCACCAGGTTAGGACGATCTTGCCGAACTGCTCGGCGCTTTCAAGCCGCTGGTAGGCCTCGGCGCCCTGCTCGGCCGGATACGTCTTGTCCACGACGGGGCGGAGGGAGCCGGCGCGGTAGAGCGAGACGACCTCGGCGAACTCGGCAGGTGTGGACATCGTCGATCCCAGGATCCGCAGTTGGTGCCAGTAGATGCGGGCCAGGTCGGTCGTGGCGTCAGGCCCCGACGTGCAGCCGGGCGTGACGTAGGCGCCGCCGCGCGCCAGCGACTTGATGCAGTTCAGGTGCGTGGCCTTGCCGGACGAATCGACCGCCACGTCGACGCCGCGCCGCCCCGTCCAGGCGCGAACGTCCTTGAACCACTCCTGGCCCTCGTCGAGGATGGCCAGGTTCGCGCCCAGGGCGGCCGCACGCTCCTGCTTCCACTTCTGGCGCGTGGTGACGGCCGTGGGGCAGCCCAGGTACCTGGCGATGGCCAGCGCGGCCAGAGCCACGCCGCCACCGATGCCGGTGATGAGCACGGCCTGGCCGGGGCGCAGGCCGGCCTTGCCGATCAGCATCGAGTAGGCGGTCAGGAACGTGAGGCCGAAGGCCGCGGCCTCAGCGGGATCCTGGCTGTCGTTGATCGCGGCCAGGTTGGAAATGGGAGCGATGAAGCGTTCGCGGTGGGTGCCGTTGGCATGCTCGCCGAGGAGGTCGTACTCGGGGACGATGGAGGTATCCGGGGCGTCCCACGGGCCGCGGGCGCGGGGGCAAGGGATGGCGGCGTTGAGGATGACCTTCTTGCCGACCCAGGCGGGATCGACGCCCGGCCCGACGGCGTCGACGACAGCGCAGGCGTCGGAGCCGGAGACGCGCGGGTAGGTGAGGTCCAGGCCGGGTACGCCGCGCCCGACCCAGAGGTCCAGGTGGTTGAGGGCGGAAGCGAGGGTGCGGAGGAGGGCCTCGCCGGGTCCCGGTTTGTCGGGGGCGATGCCGAAGCGTTCGGCGCCGCTCCAATCCGTGACCAGCCGGATGTTGGGATGAACGGGCGTGCCGGTACGGGTGATAACGAGGGCTTTCATGCTGAAGATGCTACCGCAAGTTCCCCGGGGACTTGTGCCAGGCGATCGGATGGAAAAGCGCGCCCAGGCGCGGCCGAGCGCCCGCCGGCTCGCCCGGTGGCGGCCTGTGCTGGTGCAGCCGTCAGGAGCCGACGACGGGCAGGTCCTTGACGTGCTTGAGGCCGCGACGGCGGTCGCGCAGGCGGCGGGACTTTCCGACGCGGTCGCGGAGGAAGTAAAGTTTGGAGCGTCGGGCGTCGGCGCGCCGGACGACCTCGTACTGGGCGATCTTGGGGGAGTGGAGCGGGAAGATGCGCTCCACGCCGGTGTCCTCGACGATGCGCCGGACGGTGATCATCTCGTTGGCGCCGCGCCCCGTGCGCGAGACGAGGACGCCCTGGAAGACCTGGATGCGCTCCTTCTGGCCCTCGACGATGCGGCAGTGCACGTTGATGGTGTCGCCGACGTCCATCACGGGGATGTCGGTCTTGAGCGAGCCCTGGTTGATGCTCTCGAGGATTTCCTGCTGGTTCATGGGTAGGCCTGCTGGTCGAGGTGATGGTGGGCGGCGCGTGCCGCCAAGGGCCGAAAGTCTAAGCCGGGGGCGCGGGGTGTTCCACCGGCGGGGGTTGAACGTGGGTGGGTTCCTGCCGCAGCAGGTCGGGGCGTCGTGCGGCGGTGCGGGCCAGGCGCTGTTCCAGGCGCCAGCGGGCGACGGCTTCGTGGTCGCCGCTGAGCAGGACCGGCGGGACCTCCTGGCCCATCCATTCCTGGGGGCGGGTGTAGTGGGGGCAGTCGAGCAGGCGGCGGCTGTGGGCGACCTTGAGCAGTTCCTTGAGAGCGCGGGTCGGCGCGATGCCCTCGCCGAGCGACGCCAGCCCGCCGACGGGCGAGAAACTGTCGTGGGCCGAGGAGGCTTCATCGCCCAGGGCGCCGGGGATGAGGCGGATGACGGCGTCCATGAGGACAAGCGCCCCCAGTTCACCGCCGCTGAGGATGTAGTCGCCGATGCTGACTTCGATCGGGTCCAGCCGCTGGACGACGCGCTCGTCGATGCCTTCGTAGTGGCCCGCGATGAGGAGCAGGCGCGGGCGGCGGGCCAGGTCCTCGACGAGGGCCTGGTCCATGATCCGGCCCTGGGGGGAGAGCAGGACGCGGACGGCGGGTCGCGGATCCGCGGCCTCGACCGCCTGGACGGCGTCCCACAGGGGCTGGCACATCATGACCATGCCGGGGCCGCCGCCGAATGGACGGTCGTCGGTCTTCTGATGCTTGTCGGCGGCGAAGCGCCGGATGTCCGTGGCGAGCCACTCGACCAGGCCGGCGCGCCGGGCGCGCGCGGGGATACTCGTGCCCAAGACGGCGCCGGGCGTGTCGGAGAACATCTCGGGGAACGTGGTGAGGATGTCGATCCGCGGGGCGGTCATGCGGGTGCCGCCTTTTCAACGCGAAGCGCGCCAAGAGGGGACGAAGCGCGCCACGGGGAGATCGACATTGCCCCGCGCCGAACCAGCGCCGTCCGCGCCGTGCTACGACGCGGCAGGGGCCGCTGGAGCGGCAGCGGCCTTGGCGGTGGCCGCGGCGGCGGTGGCGGCAGCCGTATCGGCGGCGGCCTTGAGGTTGGCGAGTTTGGCGGTGACTCGCTTGGCCCGCTTGGCCTTCCAGGCCTCGGCGTTGACGAGGTTGCGCTTGGCGAGGATGTCCATGACGGTGTCGCTGGGCTGGGCGCCCTGGCTGAGCCAGTGCTTGACGCGGTCCTCGTCGAGCTTGACCTGCTTGGTCTCGTCGCGCTCGAGCGGGTTGTACCAGCCGAGTTGCTCGATGACCTTGCCGTCGCGCTTGACCTGCTCGTCGATGGCGTTGATACGGAAGAAGGGGCGGTGCCTGCGACCCATGCGCTTCATGCGGATCCGAACCACGGTGGAGGCTCCCAGGGGTGGCGGGCCAGGCTGCGGCACGCATCACCGGCGTCGAACAAGGACCAGTCTTGGACCAATCACGGGCCCCTCTCCCCGGGGGCGGTAACTGTAGACACACGCCGGTCCGAGGGAAAGCCGGTGCGCCGGCTTGGGAGGGCACGCCCCGGGGTGCCGGCCCGATGGGGCCTCTCATGCGGCGGGGCGGAAC
>JBGPGM010000280.1:0-4206 GCA_041483855.1 Phycisphaerae bacterium
GGTTGCGGGGGGATTTTTCATTGCGCCCCATTGGGGGGGTGGGGGGGGGGGGGGGGGCGGGGGCGGGAGGGTGAGACAGGAATGGAGGGCGTCGTGTATCCTGCATGGGCGCGGCGGTAGGGCCGGCGCGATGGTTGAGGTGCCCCCATGAGCGACCAGTTCCGCGGACCGAACTCCGGCCAGAACGACCTCGAATCCGGGCTGCCGCCGACGCGCGATGCCGATTACGAGGATCCGGCGATGCGCGGGCTGGCCGAGGGGCCGATGGCGCCGGTGAAGGTGCGCCAGCCGCGCGGGTTGTACACGCTGTTCATGGTGGAGATGTGGGAGCGCTTCTCGTTCTACGGGATGAAGGCGCTGCTGGTGCTGTACCTGATCACGATCGTCTCGACGGCGTCTCTGCCGGAGGGGGTATACAGCACGGCCGTCGAGTTCAGGGACAAGACGAATGACCAAACGGTGGTCCGGGACCATCGCTTCCTGATCGGGCCGGTGACCGACACACCGACCTCGCGGCCGGAGCCTGGCCCGACGGCGCTGCAGGTGACACCCGACCAGGACTTTGTGGCGAGCGGTCCGGTGGGCGGGCGGATGTCAAACACGTGCGTCAAGTACACGTTGACCAACACTGCGGACAAGGACATCGACTACACGGTATCGATCGTGCGGACCGAAAACGACCCGATTCTGGTGACGGTGAACAAGGGCACATCGCCGATCCAAGGAACACTCAAGCCTAGGGAGAAGGCGGAGTTCACCGTGGCGGTGAACCAGGATGAGAGCGGTAGGGGATGGACCAAGAAAATGGCCGGAACGCTGATGGGCTGGTACGCCGGATTGGTGTACCTGACGCCGATGATCGGCGGATACCTGGCGGACAAGTTTCTGGGCACGCGCCGGTCGATGGTGATTGGGGGCACGATCATCGCGCTGGGGCACTTCACGCTGATGCTCGGGGCTCTGTGGTCGCTGTACACGGGGCTACTGCTGGTCATCACCGGCACGGGCTTCTTCAAATCCAACGTTTCGACGATGGTGGGGCAGTTGTATAAGGAGGGAGATCCACGTCGCGACGCGGGGTTCACAATCTTCTACATGGGCATCAACCTGGGCGCGTTCATCGCGCCGCTGGCGTGCGGATTGCTGCGGACTAACTACGGGTGGAAGTATGGATTCGGGGCAGCGGGCGTGGGGATGGTGCTGGGGCTAATCCAGCTCCTATTGGGGCGAGGCAAACACCTGCCGGGGATCGGCGATCCGCCGCCGGGGCCCAAGAACGTCGGACACCTGCTGGTGACAATCCTGGTGGCGGCGTTGATGATCGCGATTGCGTCGGCGCTGTGCTTCCCTCAGTACTTGCCGCCGGTGGCGAAGATGTACGACGTGGTGTGGCGGTACAAGGCGCTGTCCATCGGTGTGCCGACGGTGATCGCGCTGGTGGTGCTGACGGGGATCGGGTTTTTCGTGGCGGCGCAGAAGGAAGAGGATCGCGGACCGGTGGCGACGATCTTCATCATGGCATTCTTCGTCATCTTTTTCTGGACCTCGTTCGAGCAGGCCGGGACGTCGATGGCGTTCTTTGCAGAAGAGCAGACGGACCGGACGCTCCCAGCATGGCTGCACTGGACGGTGCCGGACGCGAAGCCGGAGGCATGCGCAGGTGACGTCGGGGCGGCGGCCGTTGCAAGCGCGGGTGCGGCGACGGTGGGGGGGGCGGGGGCGAACTTCTTTCCGGCCGAGTGGTTCCAGTCGCTCAACCCGCTCCTGATCCTGGTGCTCGCGCCGGTGTTCAGTCTGCTGTGGGTGAGGATGGCTAGGCTGCCGCGTCCGCCGAGCACGCCGCTGAAGATGGCGGTGGGGCTGGTGCTGCTTGGGGCTGGGTTCGTGTTCATGGTCGTCGGGGCTAGGCTGAGCGACGGTGGACTGAAAGTGAGCCCCGTGTGGCTTGCGGCGGCGTTCCTTGTGCACACATGCGCGGAGTTGTGCCTGTCGCCGGTGGGGTTGTCGCTCGTGACGAAACTGGCGCCTGTCAAGGTGGCGTCGCTGCTGATGGGGGTATGGTTCCTGGCAAACTACGTGGCGAACCTGTCGGCGGGCCTGATGTCGGCGCAGATCGACTGGATCGCAGAGAGCAAGGGATTCTGGTTGGGCGGGCGTGCGGACTTCTTCCTCATCTTCGTGATTGCGCCCACGCTGGCGGGCGTGCTGCTGATCGCGCTGGTGCCGGTGCTTAGGTGGTTGATGCGCGGCCGGGCATGACGCCAGGCACGAGGGTGCAATGCGGGAGGCGGCGTGTGAGACGGTCTGTATGGTGGCGGTGGTTGCTCGCGTGGGTCATCGCGGCGGGGCCGTCGGCGGTGGCGGCCGTGCAGCCGCCCGAGAAGGGACCGGAGAAGGGCGCCGAGGGCCCGGCGGAAAGGGGTGCGGAGCCGCCGAAGCCGGAGCCGGGCTGGTCGGGCGGATTCGAGACCGACGCGCTGGGGGACAAGCCTCTGGGGTGGTTCGTACCGTCCGCGGTGCGTTCTGGGGGATGGACGGCGGTGGTGACGGAAGACCAGGCGCGGACCGGGAAGCGATGCGTCGTGCTGGCGCACACGGCGGGTGACGTTGCGGCGGGACAATCGTTCGGCAACGTGATGCGGACGATGGACGCGACTCCGTACCGCGGCAAGCGGGTGGTGTTCAAAGCGGCGGTGCGGGTGGAGGGGAAGGAGGACGACGACCACGCGGCCCTGTGGATGCGCATAGACCTGGCGGACGGCAACCTGGCGTTCTTCGACAACATGCACAACCGACCGATCCGGTGGCGGCAGTGGGCGGAGTATTCGATCGTGGCGGAGGTGGCCAAGGACGCGGCGTACATCAACGTCGGGTTGATGCTGTTCGGCGGCGAAGCCAAGGCGTGGCTGGACGATGTGTCGGTGCAGATCGTGGGCGAGCGCGGCGAGGGGGACGAAGGGGCACGCCCGCTGACGGACCGGGGGCTGGACAACCTGGTCGCGTTTACGCGCGTGCTGGGGTACGTACGGTATTTCCATCCCAGCGACGAGGCCGCGGGAACGGACTGGAGTTCATTCGCGATCGCGGGGGTGCGGACGGTCGAGCCGGCGGTGAGCGCCGAGGAACTGTCGGGGGACCTGGCGAGGCTGTTCAAGCCGGTCGCGCCGACGGCGGAGTTTCGGACGGCGCCGTTCGAGGCGGCGCTGAAACCGGAGGCGCTGCACCCGGCGGGGACGGAGCCGACCGCGGTGATCTCGTGGATGCACCAGGGGCTGGGGAACAACATCCCCGGCTCGCCGTACACGAGCCGGCGGCAGCGGCGGGACCTGGTGGGCGCACCGGGGGGCGAGGAGGATGCGCCCAGGATTGGCGAGGCGGTGACGGCCGAGTTGCCGGGCGGCGTGTGGGTGCGGGTGCCGCTGACGCTGTACGTGGCGGGGATGCGGACGCTGCCGGCGGGCGGGATGGGGGGCGGTGGCGGTGGTGGGGGGGGTGAGGGGGCGGTACCGAATGAGCGGCCGGCGGGCTGGGAGCCGTCAGGCCGGGACCGCTCGACGCGCCTGGCGGACGTGGCGCTGATGTGGAACGTGCTGGAGCACTTCTACCCGTACTTCGACGTGGTGGAGACGGATTGGCCGGCGACCCTGCCCGAGGCGCTACGGTCGGGCGCGACGGACCACAGCGAGTGGGAGTTCCTGGAGACCCTCCGGCGCATGGTGGCGCAGCTGCACGACGGGCACGGCAACGTGTGGCACCCCAGCGATGGGCGTGTGTTCGTGATGCCCCTGCGGTGGGACTGGGTCGAGGGACGGCTGGTGGTAACGGAGATCAGTGGCGATCCGGCATTGGCAGAGGGGCCCCGGCGGGGGGATGCGGTCGTGTCGATCGACGGGGCGCCTGTCGCGGAGCTGCGCCGAAAGGCGGAGGGGATGATCTCGGCGGCGACGCCGCAGTGGCTGGCGTGGCGGACGCTCGAGGAGTTGGGGCGGCGCGACTCGGTCGATGCGGTGAGCCTGGCGGTCGAACGGGCAGACGGGACGAAGGCGACGATCTCGGTCACGCCAGTGCGGATGGATGGGCAGCCCAAGGAGACACGACCGGAGAAGATCGCGCAGGTGCGCCCGGGCATCTGGTACGTGGACATCGATCGGATCACGGATGACGACTTCACGGCGGCCCTGCCGGACCTGAGCAAGGCGACGGGAC
>JBGPGM010000281.1:0-4199 GCA_041483855.1 Phycisphaerae bacterium
CTACGCGGCGACGGCGGGATACATGAAACTGCCCGACTACGACGGCAAGCCCAGGGCCAACGTCTTCTTCATCGCCTATGCGAAGGAGGAGCCGCCCAAGCCGGATGCAACGGGCGCGCCCGACGCCGGCGCGGCGCCGGCCGCGCCGGGTGCCGAGGGCGCGGCGCCCGTCAAGCCCGCGCCGCCGGTGAGCCCTGCATCGCCGGACCCCTCCTCGCGCCCCATCACCTTCTGCTTCAACGGCGGCCCCGGTTCGTCGTCGGTCTGGCTCCACCTGGGGGCGATCGGCCCCAGGCGGGTTGTGATGGACCCCGAGGGGTGGGCTCCGGCTCCCCCCTACCGGCTCGTGGAAAACGACCAGTCATGGCTGGACATGACCGACCTCGTCTTCATCGACCCGGTGAGCACCGGCTACAGTCGCCCTGTCGAGGGAGCCAATGCCAACCAGTTCCACGGACTGGACGAGGACATCCAGTCCGTGGGCGACTTCATCCGTCTCTTCACCACCACGAACAAGCGGTGGTCTTCTCCCAAGTTCCTGGCAGGCGAGAGTTACGGCACCACCCGCGCGGCCGGCCTGTCGGGATACCTCCAGGAGACCCACGGCATGTACCTCAACGGGATCGTCTTGATCTCGTCGGTGCTCCAGTTCCAGACCATCCGTTTCGACACGGGCAACGACCTGCCGTATGTCCTGTTCCTGCCGACGTACACGGCGACGGCGTGGTACCACCACAGGCTGGAGCCGAAACTGCAGGCAGACTTGCCGGCGACGCTGACGGAGGTCAAGGCCTGGGCCCTCAACGAATACATGGTGGCATTGGCCAAGGGCAGCGCCCTGGGTGCCGGCGAAAGGGAGGCGGTCGTCAAGCGGCTGGCCCGGTACACCGGCTTGTCGGAGAAGTACGTCGAGAACGCGAACCTGCGCATCGAGATCTCCAACTTCTGCAAGGAGTTGCTGCGCGACGAGCACCGGACCGTGGGCCGGCTGGACAGCCGCTTCAAGGGGATCGACGCCACCTCGGTGAACGCCTCGCCCGAGTACGACCCCAGCATGGCCGCGATCACCGGGCCGTATACCGCCGCGTTCAACAACTACGTCCGCACGGAACTGGAATACGAGAACGACCTGCCGTACGAGATCCTCACGGGACGGGTCAACCCGTGGAACAACAGCGCGGCCACGAACCGCTATGTCAACGTCGCCGAGACGCTCCGGCAGGCGATCACGCGCAACCAGAACCTGCGGGTGTTCGTTGCCTGCGGGTACTACGACCTAGCCACGCCGTTCTTCGCGGCGGAGTACACCTTCGCCCACCTGGGGCTGGACCCCTCGCTGCGCGACCACGTAGGCCTGCACGACTACGATGCAGGCCACATGATGTACATCCGGGTGGCGGACTTGATCAAGCTTCGGCAGGACGTGGGCGCGTTCGTCGAGAAGGCGCGCGGGGCGACGCCGTAGGCGGTCGGGCGCGGGCGAGCACCGCGCCCGCCCCCTAGACCAGTTCGCCGCCGAACGGTGGCGAATAAGGGCCGTCGAGCGTTTGAAGCACCGGCCGTCCGTCGTCGCTCAGGCCCAGCAGCGTTCCGGGCACAAGCGTTCCTTCCACGAGAGTCACGACGGTCTGGCCCACGTCGAAGAGCCGCTGGCGTGCCGCGCCGAGCGTTTCTCCCGTCAATCCTGGGGTGCCGACCGCTTCCAGCAGGCGTGCGACCAGGTCGGCGCGGAGCCCTGTCAGGTCAACGGCAACGCCGCCCAGTTCGTCGTGCAGGGTCGTCGCCGAGTGATGGAGTTCCGGCGGCAGCAGGGCTCGCGGGAAGTTGGCGTTGATGCCGACGCCGATCACGATCCAGGCGAGCCGCTCGCGCCGTACGACCTCCGTCAGCACGCCCAGGACCTTGCGGCCGTGGATGAGCACGTCGTTGGGCCATTTCAAGCGGACGCCGCTGGCCGCGACGCGGGCCGCCGGGGTATCGGTTTGCGCCAGGGCATGCTCGACGGCCATGGCGCACGCCAGCCCGACGCGGAGGCCGAGGCCGTTGACGACGCCCGAACTCACCGCGGGCATGGGCCAGATCAGCGTGCACCACAGGCCCCCTTCCGGGCTCGTCCACGGCCGCCCGACGCGTCCGCGTCCGGCCGTCTGGCGGCGCGCGACGATGAGGCGGGGACGATCGCCAGGGAGCGACCCTCCGCCGACTTCAATCATGCGGCGCGCGTGCAGGCTCGTCGAGTCGATGGTATCAAACTGCTCGACATGGACCGGCGGTAGCATCGGATCATGGCCCTGTCGCAGGCTCATCCAGGATCACCGCAACGTCCCGAGTGATTTCGGTCAGCCGCGCGAAGATTCGTTGGTAAGTCGCGACGGCCCTGGCGACTTCCGCGCCGTCCTTGCGCTCGATCGCGTGGCGGAGCACCGGCAGCATCCACGAAGCGTATCCGGAGTCCTCGTCGCTGGCGACATACAAGTTGCGGAACCAGGGCCGGCCGGGGACGCCGGCGTCGCTTACCCACGCACGGTCGAGCGAGAGGATCAGCATGTTGATCGCCTCGATCCTGTCGGCGGACAGGCGGCTCTGGCCCGCAGCCTGACGGAGCCGCTCATCGACACCGCGCGCCAGAACCTCGTACGCTGCGCCCGCGTCCGCCAACGGGCGCAGCGCCGGGTCGAGGTCGTTGGCGTCGGCAGCGGCAGCGGGCGAGTCGGCGGTGTGGGGGGCCGCCGGCGCGGGAGGCTTCTCGAACAAGGCCACATCGCGCCCGCGCCGAGTAAGGTCCCTCAGGTGGCGTTGCACGTCGCCGCCGACTCGCGCCACATCCAGCGCCAGCAGCGGATCCCACGCCAGCCGCGCCGCGACGATGCTCGTCATCCGCGTGATCATCACCGCCGGTTCGTAATCATCGCCGACAACCTTCCGGTACCAGTTCAGGTCGTCGTAGGTGCTGTGATACGACGTGCCCTGCGACCCACCGGCGCTGAATCCCGCCGAGGGCACGCCGACGAAGCACAGGAACGCGACGTGGTCCGAGCCGCCGCCGAGGTCGCCGAGCCTGGGCAGCCCGCTGATCGCGGGGTCCGGGCTGCGTGCCGACCATTCCTGCAGGACGGTCTGGTTGTCCTTGGCGCGGGCCTGGGGGACGATCCGCGCCGCATCGGCGATGACGCCGGCCAGGGCCGGCGAGGCGCTGGCGCCGAACTGAGTCCCCATCGACGCCATGTCCAGGTTGAGGTACGCCACGCCATGCGCCGCCAGGTCGTCCCGGTTGGCCTCGACCCACTCGGTCGAGCCGATGATGCCGAACTCCTCGGCGCCCCAGGCCGCGAAGACGATCGAGCGGGCCGGGGGGTGCCCCTGCCTGGCCGCGTCGCTCAGGATGCGGGCCGATTCGAGCACCGTGATCATGCCGCACAGCGGATCCGCGGCCCCGTAGCCCCAGGCGTCGTGGTGGGATCCCAGGACAACCTTCTGCTCCGGGTGGACCGCACCGCGCAGGGTGGCGACCACGTTGAACGTGCGTGTCATCGCCCGCTTCTGTTGTACCTTCAGGTGAACGCGCAGCGCCCCGCCGCCGGTCAGCCGGTACGCGAACGGCAGGCCCCCTTGCCAGCCCTCCGGGACGCCCGCCCCTTTCATCCGGCCCATGATCTGCTTCGCTGCACCCCAGCCGACGGGCTGCACGGGTATCGTGGGCAGGTTGGCATTGGCCGGGTCCAGGCGTTTGGCATCCTTGGTGGCCTCGACGAAGGGGGTAAGGGGATCTCCCGCATACGGCACGGTCAGGATCGACCCGCGTTGGATGTAGGTCTCGTTGGCGAATCCGCCCTCGGGGTAGGGGATGCCCTTGCCGTAGCCGCTGTCGGCCGGGTCCGTGTAGATGATGAGGCCCACTGCGCCGGCTTCCTGCGCGAACTTGGCCTTGTAGCCGCGGAAGTTGCCGCCGTAACGGGCCAGCACGATCTTGCCGGAGACCTCGACGCCGAGTCCGGCGAGTTTGGCGAAGTCCTCCTTCGTGCCGTAGTTGGCGTAGACGACCTCGGCGCACACATCGCCGTCGCCGCTGTAGGCGTTCCAGCCGGGCGTCAGGTCCGGGTTGGCCGTGTACGGATCCTCGGCGAGCGTCTCCTCCTTGATCGCCAGCGGCACGTGCTCGGGCGCGACGACCTCCAGCTCCGCGCCCACTGGCGTGCACA
>JBGPGM010000282.1:0-4190 GCA_041483855.1 Phycisphaerae bacterium
GATTGCGACGTGCGCCGTCGTGGGGTGCGGGGCCGGCGTGGCGTCGGCGCGCCCGGACGTAGCGAACTTCGACGACCTGGCCGAAGGAGCGGGCGGGACCGTGATCGTCAACGGCGGGATCACGTTCAGCAACCTGAACCGGCGGATCGACGGGGACCCGATTCCGGCCCCGTTCGCCATCGAGCGGGCGGACGGCGATTTGACGGGCCAGCCGGGGTTCACTCGCCCCAACGTGCTGGATTTCGGGGGCTACTCCCCCGGCCCGGGCGTGGGGTTCAGCCGGCTGGGGTCGTTCGACATCACGCCGGCAAGTCCGGGGACTTCCGTGAGCCTGGAACTGTGGGACCTCAACTCGAACCCCCCGGGGACGACGATCGACCTCCAGGCCATGCGCAATGGGTCGCCGGTGGGGACGACGACCGTGCCGGCGGTGACCAGCTTCGGGCTGCATCACTACACCGTGTCGTTCAGCGCGGCGACGTTCGACGCGCTCCACCTGACCATCGGGCCCACCTCGCAGAGCGTGATGTTCGCGGTCGTGGACACGGTCGTCATCAACCATTGCAGCGCGGACTGGAACGGCGACGGCACGCTCAACAGCCAGGACTTCTTCGACTTCCTGACCTCGTTCTTCGCAACCAACGCGGACTTCAACCACGACGGCGTGACGAACTCGCAGGATTTCTTCGATTTCCTGACGGCCTTCTTCGCCGGGTGCTCGTGAGCCAAGCGCCTACGGCAGCTCCGGCCCGAACGCTTCCGGCAGCAGGTCGGACAGGCGGCGGTGGAGGACCTCCGGGCCGTCGCAGATGCTGTAGACCTCGGCGGTCGGGCCGAACTCATTGATGACCTGCCGGCACGAGCCGCAGGGGGCCTTGACGACGCGCCCGGGGATGTAGACGAGTACCGCTTCGATCTCGGTGTGCCCCTCGGAGACTGCGCGGAAGATGGCGTTGCGGCAGGCGCACATGGTCAGACCGGCCGCGGCGTTCTCGATCCGGCACCCCGCGAAGATCTGGCCGTCGTCGGTGAGAACCGCGGCGCCGGCGGCGAACTTGGTATGGGGGCAGTGCGAGCGCTTGCTGGCCTCGCGCGCGGCCTTGATGAGTCTTTCCATGACATCGGGCTTGAGCGCCATGATGTGACCCTCTGTTCTTGCACGCCAGCCAGAGTGGGCCGGCGCCGGTGCGGGAGCCGGCGAAGAACGCTCGCCGTACCCCGATCGGGCGAGAATGCCCGGACAGGAGCCGCGGAGTCGCCGCCAGTGTAACGCGCAGGGACGGGCGGTGCATCAGCCGGCCGAGGGCCGCAATCGAGCACGCGGGGACGGACATTCGCGCCCATGGATCCGTGTGTGCCGGAGCACCCAGCGGGGGCACGAATCGTGGCATTCGCTTGTGAGGTGGCGGGGGATTTGACGCTTCTAGAGAGGGGGGCGGGGCGATTGGGGTGGGGGAGTGCCGACCACGGGAGGGGACAAGGGACGCCCACGGCGGAGCCGAAGGCCCCCCCGTTTGAGTGCGACCAGCGAACAGGAGAGCCGCCATGAACGAGCCACGCAGCAGCCTGAATCCGGACCGCCTGTTCGAAGCGTCCGAGGCCGTGCTGACCGCGATGGGGCAACTGGCGGGCCGAACGACAGGGGCTGTGCCGCACCTGGTGGCGCTGGCGGGCACGCCGGCCTCGCCCAAGGCGCTGCGCGGCTTCTCGTACGACGAGGTGATCGAGGCGACGCTGTTCCTGTCGCGATTGGGTTACCTCGAAATGAGCCGGCAGCGGTGAAAGGCGGCGGGGGGGGCCTATAGAATGACACGCGGTGGAGGCTCATGCGCGGCCGCGGACGGCCGCGCCAGGAGGGGTCCGCCATGCACGCGCGTCTGACGCACATCCGGTTGTTGGTATCGGACTTCACGGCGTGCCACCGGTTCTACCGGGACGCGATGGGGTTCCGGCCGCGATTCGGCGATGAGAAGGGCGTATACGAGGAGTTCGACGCCGGGCACATCACGCTGGCACTCTTCGGACGGTCGTACATGGCCAAGGTGGTGGGAACGGCGGCCAAGGCCGCGCACGCCGATGCGCGGGACTCGATCGTGATGACGTTTGCGGTCGACAGCGTGGACGCGGTATACGAGGCGCTGCGTGTGCGCGCCGTGGAGTTCGTGACCACGCCGCACGACCAGGGCACCTGGTCCCTCCGCGTGGCGCACCTGAGGGATCCGGATGGGAACCTGATCGAGATCAACGCGCCGCTGCGGCCGGGCCCGGCACCGTGAGCAGCCCGCGACGCCGAAAACCGTTGGACACCGGGCATGACCAAGCGCGGATCCCCGTACCGATGGATAGCGGGCGTGCCCGAGGGGGCATGGCGTGCCCGCGTTGCAGCCGGGAGACCAGACATGTCCATGTGCCGCGTTGCCGCCGTCGCCGGAGCGTTCCTGATCGGGTTGGCGCCAGCCGCGGCCGAGCCGCCACCCGCGCGACCGGGCGCGGCGCCGAGGGTGGACCTGCGTCCTAAGTTCCGACCGGGACAGCAGATACGCTACACGATGGTCCTGAACAGCCAGAACCAGACCGCCGCGCCCGACCTGCCCGAACTGGAGCAAAAGCAGAAGTTGAAGGAGGAAATCGGGTTGGTCATGAAGGTCGTCGAGTCCTCGGCAGACGGGGCCACGGTGCAGTTGGTGTATGAAACGATGAAGGTGTCCCTGGACTCCGGTGACGTGAAGGCGGAGTACGACAGCACCAGGCCCCAGACGGCCCCAAAGCCCTCGACGCCTCCCCCCGCTCCGGCGACGACACAGCCGCCGCGCCCGACCAGGACGCCGACCACCCGCCCGGGCACGCGTCCGAGCCCCAATCCCAAACACACACCAACCACGACGCCGTCGCCCGCGCCTTCACCGGGCCCGACTCCGTCAGGTCGCCCGGGGAGTGCCGACGAGGCGAACGATCTGCTGGCGACGCTGGTCAGGGGAATGGTGGGCACGGTGATCACCATGAAGGTGGATCCCAGGGGGAACGTCGTCTCGGTGACCGGTGGCGAGGCGCTGACGGGCAACGGGATTCCCGGGTTGATGCCGGGCGGGTCGGGGATGCCGGGACCAACGCCACAGGGGGCGCTGAACTGGATCATCCAGTCGCCGGGGACGGACGGGATGGCGACGGTAGGGGAGTCGTGGACCAATGAGGACAAAGTCGAGAACTCGCCGATCGGCGGCTTCAAGATGGTGACGACGCACAAGCTCACGTCGGCGCATGGGGGGCTGGCGACGGTGACATTCACCGGACGGATGGAACGCCTGTCGGAGGCAGCGGGTGCGCCCGGTGGCGGCGGGGGCGGGGGGGGGACGACCGCCTTCCAAGTGAAGCGGTCGCATTACGGCGGGCGGTACCTCTGGGATACGGAGGGCGGGGCGCTCCGGGAGATGGAATCGGAGCAGTCGGTGGCGATCGAAGGGCGTGTGTCCGACGTGGGGATGACGATGACGTCGGAATCGTCGGTGAAGATCACGCGGGCGCGGTGAGTGTCGCGGGGAGCGGACAACCTGGGCGGGTTGGCGGGGGGGTTATCGTCCCCGGGGGGGCGATTGAACCCGGGTCGGCTGGCACCGCGCGCGGGCGCGGGGCACACTGACAGTTGGCACGCGGCGGGCCGTCGGGGCGGCCGCGCTGGCGGCACGCGCGGAGATCGTGACGGATGCAGATCGGTCGGTTGATCGCGTGCGTGGGTGCTGCGCTGCTGACGAGCGTGGTGGGAGGCGCGCCGGCTGCGGGCCAGGAGCTGGAAGCGCCGATCGTCGTGGGGCGCAACGCGACTGCGCCGTACCGCATCCTCTTCGACGGGCCGCCCGGCCTGCTCGGCGGCCAGGAGTGCATCGAACTGCCGCCAGGCGACGGTCTGTTCACGGGGCTGTGGGTGGGCGATGAGCCGGCGTTTGCGACGCTCCGGGAGGATGACCCCGATCGCGGCCTGTACCGGCTGCTGCCGGGGCACCAGGTCGCGCTGCGCCGGGTCGCGTTCGAGGCGGGGCTGCGGATCTATGAGCCGGTCGGCTTCACGCAGATCCTGGGAACGGACGGGGCGACGTTCGACTTCGCGCTCGACCCACAAGGGGACTTCGAGATCAACCTGCTCGGCGCGGCCGACCGGCCCGGGCGCTTCGCGGGCAGCTTCCAACTGATCGACC
>JBGPGM010000283.1:0-4180 GCA_041483855.1 Phycisphaerae bacterium
CCCCGCCCGTCGTCGTGCCGTCCGCCGCCGCGCCGCCTATCCGTTCCCGCCTCAGCCCGGCCCCTTGGCCGGCTTGGCCGGCTCGATCACCCCCAGCGCCGTCTTGATGACCTTGGGCATCCATTCCCGCGTCCATTCCCGCAGCCAGATCGTTTCGATCTTCAGCGTCGCCCTCACCACGTGCTCGTCGCCGTAGTAGTACCCCTCCCTCAGGTCCTCCAGCGGCTCGACGCGGTCCAGGTCCAGCTTCAGCACCGTCATGTAGTTCGTCGCCGCCAGCGCGTCGAACAGCTGCGGCAGCCGCTCCGACGAGACGATCACCACCATCTGCACCGTGCGCACGTCGTAGAACTGGTTCTGCGGCGTGCCGCCGGACCGCCCCGTCACCGAGACCTCCTTGTTCACCGGCACCAGGTCCGGCGCCGCCGCGGGCGCGGCGCTCTCGCCCCCCTCGGGGCCGGGCAGCCCCGCGTTGCCCCCGCCCTCCGGCGCGCCCCCCGACGCGTCCCCGTACGCCGCCGCGTCCGCCCGGATGCTCACGATCCGCATGACCACCGATGCCGGCACGCCCGCGTCCGCGTCCGACCCTGCGTTCGCCTTGGCGCACGCGCCGACCAGGTCCTGGTGGATCCAGTACCGCTCCTGCCAGTCCCAGCACTGCCGCAGCGACGGCGGCGTGTTGGGGGCGGCCTGCGGCACGTCGAGGAACACGCCCGGGTCCGCGTACAGGTGGATCCCCATCGCGTGCTGCTTGTACCGCCCGATCCGCTGCTGCATCACCTCGTCCGTCAGCTTCACCTGTTCGTCCGGCGTGAGCCCGCCCCCCCCCTGCTTGAGCGTCCGCATCCGTTGCTCGGCGTACTCGTTCAGCTGCGTGGCCAGTTCCTTCGAGTCCAGCGGCTTGGCGGCCCCGACCCCCTTGGCCGCCAGAAGATCGACGTGGGCCGGGCCCACATACTTCTTGGCCATCTCCAGCGGCTTGAACTCCTTCTGCAACTCGGCCGGCTCGGGGAAGAGGCCCTGGACCAGCAGCGTGTGCGAGCCCTTGTTGAAGGCGATCGCTTCCTGCGCCACCTTCCCCGCCTCGGTCATCAGCGCCTGCCGGCGGTCGCGGTAGTACTTCGTCAGCACCGCGTTGACGTCCGTTGACTGCTGCGCCTCCGTCTGGCCGGGGATGATCGACGGCAGCGAGTACGTCACCTTCGAGTTGCCCACGTCCTTCCAGTCGGCCGCCACCCGCTTCTGCATGTCGTCCTTCAGGGCGTTGCTCATGCGCGTGCTGACGTACACCATGGTCGGCAGCGCCGCCACCGCCACCACCGTCAGCACCACGACCACCCAGTTCCGCTTGATCCAGTCCATGACGGGCTTCACGCGTCGCCCTCCTTCTTCACCGGCGGCGGCGTGATCACCGCGTCACACCTGATCTCGTACGTCGTCACCGTCGTCCCCGGCTCACCCGGCGGGGGCGGCTTGGGCAGCGGGGCGACCTTCTCCAGGTCCGCGTTGACGCCCGGGCCCCCGCCGGTCCGCTCCCCGCCGGCCGGACCCTCGCCGCCAGCCTCGCCGCCGGCCTCGCCGCCGCTGTCGCCCTTGGGGCGCGTCGAGCCCTGCAGCGGGTTTCCGTACTCGTCCTGATACCTCGGGTCGTACTGCCCCGGGCGCAGCGGCTTGCGTCGCTCGTCCTGTGGCGGCTGCCCGGGCACCTTGGTCGGCGACGGTGCCCCCGGCGCCCCCGTCGGCGCGGCCTTGGGCTTCTCGACCTCCGCGGGGATGTCCTGCGAGCCCCGGCGCTCCCAGCTGACGTTCTCGATCGTGTAGTCCACCCCGTCGCGCTTGGAGTGCTCCGTCAGCCACTTCTTGAACGTGTCGCGCACGAACTCGTCCGCGTCCTTGCGCGTCGTCGTCACCTCCAGCGTCACCTTCACGCGCCCCTGCGGCCCGCCCGTCGCGCCACCCGGCCCGGCGCCTGTCGCCACCGGGGGCGGCGCCTCTCCCCGCCTGGCGCCCTTGCCGCGGGTCTGCGCCGGCACGCCCCGCCGGTCGTCCGCCATCGCATTTTCGGCCATCCCCCCGCCCTGGTTCCCCGGCCCCTGGTAGCGCGTCTGGAACTTCACGAACCGGAACCCCGCCGGCTTACCCCCTTCCGGCTTGGCCTCCGCGTGCGCCTGGGCGTCCTGCGTCATCTGCCCCAGGTCGTCGGCGATCATCGGGAAGATGTCCCGCCCGTCCAGCAGGCGCGCCGCGTTGGCCGCGCGGGTGTCCGCCTTGTACTCGCCCTCCACGGCCTTCCATTCGCCCTTGAGCCTCGTGATCTCGCTCTTGACGCGGGCGATGTTCGCGTCCGGCTTGGCCGCGTTGATCTTCGTGCTCTCCATCATCGGGCGCAGGAAGCTCACGCCCCCCGCCGCCAGCGACAATCCCGCCGCCACCGCGAACCACTTGATCTTCCGGCGCCACAGCGCCTCGCGCAGCACCGTCACCGGCATCAGGTTCGCATCGATCGTCGGCAGCCCCAGCCCCTGCAGCGCCAGCCCGTACGCCGTCGCCAGGTTCAGCGTCGCGGCCTGGAAGTCGCTCGCCCGCGCCCCCTCCAGGCTCAGCCGGCTGAACTGCTCCAGGCGCACCACCTCCATCTGCAGCTGCTGCCCCAGGTACTTGCGCAGGCCCGGCAGGTTGAACGTGCTGCCCAGCCCGATCAGGCGCGTCAGGTTCGCCTCCCGGTGCAGCGACTGGTAGTAGCCGATCGACCGCTGCACGTCCTGCGCCAGGTCGCCGAAGACGGGGCGCATCGCCTGGAACACGTGCCGGGCGTGCTTGCTCGTCTCCGCCTCGCGCTTGAGTTTCTCCGCCTTTACGTAGCTCAGCTTGAACGCGCCGACCAGCGCCTCGGTGAACTGGTGGCCCCCGATCGGGAACGTCCGGATCCACACCCGCCCCGCCTCCGCCACCACCAGGTCCGTGCTCGTCGTCCCCACGTCCAGGATCACCGTCCCCGGGGTCTTCTCCGTGAACCGCAGGTCCCAGGCGATCGCGTTGTACGCGGCCAGCGGGCTGAGCGTCACGTAGTCCGGCGTCACCCCCACGTCCGCCCACATCGCCAGCCGCTCCATCACCCGGTCGCGCGTGATCGCGAAGATCCCCACCTCCACGTCCGGCGTGTCGCTGCTGGCGAACGTCTGGTAGTCCCACTCCACGTCGTCGATCGGGAACGGGATCTGCTGCACCGCCTCGAACTTGACGATGTCCGGGATCTCCTTGGGCTCCACCGGCGGCAGCTTGGCGAACCGCGCGAACGCCGAGTGACCCGGCACCGACACGGCGATGCTCGCCCCCGTCAGGTCGTACTGGCTGACCAGCGTCCCCAGCGCCACCCGCGTAGCCTCGGTCTGGTCCAGGTCCGGGCTGGACAGGACCATCTTGTGCGGGATGATGGCGAAATCCAGGACGTTGAGCGTGTCGCCGGTGCGCTCCAGCTTGAGGGCCTTGACCGCCCCGGCGCCGACCTCGATACCCCAGCACACATTCGATGATGCCATCGTCGGTCCCTCGCAGCCCCGCCCCCGGCCAGGTGTACACCCTCCCCCTATTCCCCGCGTCGCCGCCGCCGGCCGGGCCAAAGGACACCGAGGCCTCCCTGCCGACGCCCCTTTCCCCCATGGCCGCCCGCCCGGCGTCGTCCACCTTCCCGCCCGCAAATCGTTAGGCCCGGCTCCCGGCCCACCCGCTCCGCCCCCCCTCAACCGGGCACACTCTCCCCCTCATTTCTGGCCTCACGGGTCAATCAGCACATACGTCCGGGCCTTTCCACTGGTTCCGAACGCCCCCGTCGCCCAGGCCCGGCCCGCCGAGCCCATCCAGGGACGCCATTCCAACACCCCCCGCCCGTTTCGTCAACTCCGCCCGTTCCCCGCATCGTCTCCGCCACCCTCCGCCCGCCCGTTCCCCATCCGGTCCAGCACCACCGACGCCACCACCACCAGCGCCGCCACCCCGACGACCCAGTACCAGTCTGCCGCGGGTACGTGCATCCCCCTCCACGTCTCCGGCAGCCCCCACATCCCCAGGTGATACCCCAGCACCAGCCCCGCCACCCCTATCACCAGCCGTGTCGGCTCGCTCACCCGCCCGATCAGCGGCAGCACGCCCCCCAACTGGGGCGCGCCCGCTCTCGAGCCCG
>JBGPGM010000284.1:0-4177 GCA_041483855.1 Phycisphaerae bacterium
ATCTCGAACGATTGACCGAGGCCGACGTGGCGGGGGAATGCACGCTCGTGGCCGAGGACGGCCGACGGTTTCGGTGGCGGCTGGTCGATCTGCTCACGCAGCTCTTCGGACATGCCTGGTATCATCGCGGTCAGATCGCCATGCTCGTCAACGATCTCGGCGGCAAGACAATCGACACCGACTTCATCTTCTGGAGCGGCCCAACGCCGCTTGATGCGAGAACCGAGGCGTAGACCGCGTCGGATCATGCGCTCACGCCGCCGACATCCGCAACCTCATCCCGCGTCGGACGCCGGCGACGGCCCCAGCTCCTCGACGAGGCGTTCGGGCGCCACGTTGCGCCACGCGGCGACTATCGCCCTCCGGAGCACGCCCGCGCCGACCTCGTCCAGCCGCACCTGCGTGCAACCCCGGCTCCCCCACGCCCCCTTGACCGGCACGAACACCCCCGGCTTGGCCTTCACGAACCGCCGCTGATCCTCCGGCGTCAGTTTCACCATCCCCCATTCCCCGTCGGGCCACAGCGTCGCGAAGATCTTCCCCTTGACGCGGAAATCGGCGTGCCCCATGTGGGCCCCTTCCGCGGCCAGCGGCATGCTCAACGCCACACGCCGGAACTCCTCCTCGGTCACGACCACGCCCTCCAACCGCCTCAACCACCGCCGCCCCGCACCCGCTTCCCCGCCTTCTTCCCCACCTTCTTCTTCCCCTTCGTCCCCGCCGCCGGCCGCCGCGGCCGTTGCTTCGCCGACACCGACTTGATGACCATCCGCCGCTGCTGACTCGCATCCAGCGGCACCTTCGCACTCGCCAGCGCCACGTCGATCAGCCGCCGCACCGCCGGCTCCTCCAGCACCGCGGCCCCCTCCAACCTCATGTACCGCGTCACCGTCCCGCTCCCCAGCAGCCGCTTGTCGGGGTCGGGCAGGCCGGCGCCCTGCAAGAAACACAGGCTCACCCCGCGCGCCGTCAGCGCGATCGACAAGATCGCCTCCGATGCCCGTTCCGTCGGCCCGAGCCCGACCACCAGCGCGTTGTAGTTGTCGTACACCATCTCGATCGCGCCGGGCGTCAGCCGCCGTATCTTCACCAGCGCCGCCCGGCCCAACGCCGCGGTCTCCGGCGTGAACTTGGCCAGGAACCCGTCCCACTGCTGCTCCGGAGTCTTCATGCGCACCAGCCTACCCGATCCCCCGACGCCGCCCCAGCGCCTCCCCCGCCGCCGCTCAGCCGACATCCACCGCCGGCGACTGCGTGTCCACCCGGCCCTGCCTGAGTTCTTCCCGCGCCAGCGCGGCCAGCCTGCGGTAGTTCCCGCGGATGTGGTCCAACTCCGCCTCTTCCAGTTCTTCCAGGTCCAGCAGCGCGTTGTGGGCCCCGCCCACCGCCCGGATAAGTTCATCCAGTTTTACCTGCATCGCCCCGGTGTCGCGGTTCTGCGTGTTCTGGATCAGGAACACCATCAGGAACGTGACGATCGTCGTCCCCGTGTTGATCGCCAACTGCCACGTGTCGCTGAAGTGGAACAGCGGCCCCGTCGCGCCCCACGCCACCACGATCGCCGCCGCCGTCAGGAACGCGCCGGGATGCCCCGTCGCCCGCGCCGCCCATCGCGAAAAACCGCCGAACCTCAGGAAACTCAGCATCGTGTGCCTCCGCTCGGCGCAGCGCCGGCGCCGCCCCAGGACCTTGCCGCGCCGGCGCCCGCGCCGCGCCGTGCAACCAGCCACTCCGGCCGGCCGCCGGACCAGTCTAGCGGTGCCAGGCCAGGCCCCCCGCCGCGCATCACCGTCCGGGTGTATGCTCACTTGACCGGGCCCGCGTGCTCGGCTAGGAATGGGCGTTCTGGATGCCTTTGCGAGAGGGGGCGTAAGCGGTGACCGACGACCAACAGCCCAACGAGAAGCCCCCGCCCATCGCGCCCGACCATTGGGACTGCGCCAAGTGCGGCGCCAAGACCCCGCACCGCACGGTGGAACGACGGGAGAAGGACCAGCCGACCGTGCGGGAGATGGTCTGCCTCCAGTGCGGGACCATCATCCCCGCGCCGGAGTGAGTCACGCCCGCCGCGCCTGTGCGCCCGCGTAATCCCAGCACTCCCTGGAGAACTCCCATGTCCAAGCACCCCCCCACCCAACGCAGACCGGCCAATCAGAGCGGCTCGAACAGGTCCGACAACGGCGCCCAGTCATCCCGGGCCGAGGGGGGGGTGGAGGTGGGCGACCACGCCGTCAACATCTCCCGCGCCGAGCTCATCCGCCTCCTCAACGAGGACCTCGCCCGCGAGTACCAGGCCATCATCGCCTACACCGTCTACTCCCAGGTCCTCAAGGGAGCCGAGTACATGAACATCGCCAGGGAGCTGGAGGCCCACGCCGCCGAGGAACTCCAGCACGCCCTGACCCTCTCCAAGCAGATCGACTATCTCGGCGGCATGCCGACCGTCACCCCCAAGCCGGTGCAGACCTCCCGCAAGGCCACCGACATGCTCCGCTTCGACCTGGCCAACGAGACCGAGACCATCCGCAACTACCGCCAGCGCGTCCGCCAGTGCGAGGCCCTCGGCGAGTACGCCATGGCCGAGCACATCCGCGAGATCCTCATGCAGGAACAGGAGCACCAGATCGACCTGGCCACCGCCCTCGGCGTCGATGTCCCCGACATGAGCGATCGCCGCGCCGGAGATTGACGCGGGGGGGATTGACGCGCCCTGCCATACGGTGCCCGCCCGTCTCAAGCCGCACCCGCGGCGAAAGTCTGTAGCCATGGGCGTGAGCCCATGGCGCACAAGCCGCTGCGCCCCAAGCCCCGAAGGGGGCGACACAGCCGCCACGCCACCCCGCCGGACCCTACCGGGCGGAGAAGTACGGTGCCGGGTCGATCCAATGGGCCTGGTCGGTCGCGAAAAAGACGCCGACGGGGGCCGGCGTGGGTGTCCAGTTCGCGCGGCCGGCCTCGGCCGCGAGCGCCTGGATCAGCGCCCGGGGGACGCCCTCGCGGATGATGCGCTCGGCAAGGTCGCGGGGAAGGTCGCAGCCGATCTCGGGGGTGCCGTAATTGGCCTGGAAGCCGACGCCGGTCGCCGGCGGTGGGCCGGGCGTCGCGGCCAGCGCCAGGCGCATCGGTGGGAGCGGGGACCGCTGGTCGGGGACGTAGAGGATGATGACGGCGCGGGACGAGCCGTCCGGGAGAGCGATCCACGCGGCGAGGCATGACGAGTCGTACGAGCCGGGCGGGGCGGGGCGTGCGACCATGACGCCGGGTCCGGCGTTCTCGGTGCGGGGGAACGCGGTAAGAAAGCGCAGAGCGGGCAACGTGCGGAAGTGGATCGTTACGCCCAGTTGCAGCAGCACCGCCGCGCCGAGAAGCGCGATGAGCACGGGCGCCCGGCGCTGGAGCCAGCGGCTCGCGCGGTGCAGGCGGGCGAACGCGAGCCGGGCGGAACCGGCCGGCGTGCCGCACTCCGGGCACGTGGTGATGAGCGGGCTGCCGAGTTGGTAGCCGCAGCGGGTGCAGCGGGTGCCGTCCTGGTCGATAGTGGTGAAGAGGAGCGACCGGACGAGCCAGCGGATCAGCAGGGCGGCGCCGGCGCTGGTGGCCGCGATGATGGCGAGATTGATGAGGAATGCGGCCAGTGGCCAGTCGTGCCAGTCCGCACCGCCGTCGGCCGACCTGAGGACCTTGTCGGCCAGCAGTGACGTCAGGAGCTCGGCCGCGCCGGCCAGAGCCGCGGCCACCGCGATCTGCCCGCGCCGCTGCGAGAGGCAGGAAAGCCACAGCCCGATGAGCGCACCGGGGATCAAGGCCGCGCCGATCGTGAGCACGAGCGCCAGGGTGTTGGCCTGGCCCGAGGTCAGGTGCCTGAGGATGAAGGGGCTCTGGGGGAGATTGAAGGCCCAGCCCTCCTCAGCGAGCATCGCAAGGCCGAAATAGGCGCCGAGGATGAGGGAGAAGACGTAGACGCCGCGCCCGCTGAAGGGTGCGACGACTCTGACGGCGGAGGCGGGCATCGGCGCAATGATACCTGAGCGGCGGATGACCCGGCTTCACCCACGTTGCGCGCCGTCGTACGTCAAGCAGGCCACCTGCCGGGTAGCGGCACTCCCGCGCAGGCTTGAGGGAGCGCCCGCCTCCAGAGCCTCGGCTCTCCTTCCGCAGGAGAAGTGCCGGAGAGGGC
>JBGPGM010000285.1:0-4169 GCA_041483855.1 Phycisphaerae bacterium
CAACTTGAAGCGTACGATCGGCGCGCCGCAAAGACGGAGGAACAACAGGCGCGATTCGACCGCCATCTCGACCGGATGGACCAGCAGGGTCGCCGCATCAATGCCCTCTTGGACCGGTTCGAGCAACTGCTGGCCTCGTGGGAGCGGAACGCGCCGCGCCAGTAGACGGGCGCGGCACAGGGATTCCGCGAGATCGCGGGCAAGGTCGCCGTACTGCTGACCTCCTGCCCGACCCCGGCACCACATCTTGCCGCCAGGAATGATCGCTTGCGCCAGTTGTCCTTGGTCCGGCCGTCGGGATCCCCAAAGAAGATCGCGTCGTCTGATCGGAGCAGGCGTGCTGAAACCCGCGCGGCAATGGCTTCGGCGATGCGGTCTCGTGCTTTCGCTCGGGGCCGGCTTGTACTGGCTCTGCACCCTCGCTCTGGTTGAAGCGACGTACTACGGCGATACGGCGACCGTCTCCGCGCGCGAAGGATTCCTTGCGGTGTACTGGGGCGATGACTGCGCGGGGCGGAACACCCTTGTCCTCAACAACTTCTCATGGCCATACTTCCCCGGCAGTGGCGCCGGTGCGGGGTGGCCCTCGGAATGGCGATGGGAGACCTATGGGCCCAAGTTCCTGCTGTCGCGGAACGAGATCGAGTACAGGCTGCGAAACCCACTCCGATTCGGCCTCTATCTGCCCGGCGCGAATCTTGTCTCGCGCCCGGCGTACGTCGGCATCCCCGCGTGGACCCTGCTTGTCCCGGGACTGGCGTGCCTGGGAGTTTCGTTCTGGCCTCGCCGGGCGCGCCGAGGATGCTGCGCGAAATGCGCGTATGACCGCACCGGGCTCCGGCCTGATGCCGTGTGCCCCGAGTGTGGAAGCGCCCCCGACGCCGCACACAGAGACGAACCGGCATCACCTGATGCGCTCCGCAAGCGAGATTCTGCGATCTGATCAAGCTCGTCCATGACGGCCACTGGGTGCATGTGGGCACCTCAGGTAGCCACCTCCACCTCGAGCATCCCGCCAAACAGGCGTCGTCAGCATCCCCACATCAGGTGGCCCCTTCGCACCCCTTGTCGCCCCCCTCCGACCAGCCCCTTCCTCCCCCCCGACGCATCCTCCCGCCGCCACCTGCGTACTATCTACCCCGTGATGCGCCGGCGCGGCCCCTCTCTCCGGCGTATCGGCGTCTCCTTGACGGACGCCTCCAGGAGCACCAGCGCTCGATGCCCACCACAACCGTCGCGCCGCCGCCCGTCCCGCCATCCCCCGCCGCCCACCTGCCCGCCGCCTCAGCGCTGCCGCGCGTCCTCTCGCCCGCCGAGCGGCGCGTCCGCCTGCTGAATCTGGGCGCGGTGATCGTCCCGACGCTCGCCCTCGGGCTGGCGATGTACCTCTCCTGGGGCCGCGCCTTCGACTGGACCCAGTTCGCCATCTTTGTCGTCATGACCGAGGCGACGGCGCTGGGTGTCACGGTCGGGTTCCACCGCCTGTTTACCCATCGGGCCTTCACCACCATCGCGCCCATCCGGTACGCCCTCGGGGCGCTCGGGTCGATGACCGTTCAGGGCACCGTCATAGAGTGGTCCGCCACCCACCGCCGCCACCACCAGCACTCCGACGACCACGACGACCCGCACTCGCCCCACGTCCACGCCGCCGGCTCCTGGGGCGAGGGATTCCTGGCCATCTGCCGCGGCTTCTACCACGCCCACTTCGGCTGGCTCTTCGCCGGACGGCACAAGGGGATGGGGCGGTACGTCAAGGACCTGACCGAGGACCCGGTCGCGGCCGCGGTGAACCGGCATTTCCGCTTCTGGGTCTTCGCCGGCCTGCTCATCCCCACGATCGCCGGCGGCCTGCTGGAGTGGTCCCTGTGGGGCGCGTGGATGGGCTTCCTGTGGGGCGGGCTCGTCCGCATCCTCTTCGTCCACCACATCACCTGGAGCGTCAACTCCGTCTGCCACCTCTGGGGCACCAGCCCCTTCCGCACCAACGACGAGAGCCGCAACAACCCGGTCATCGGCGTCCTGACGCTGGGCGAGGGGTGGCACAACAACCACCACGCCTTCCCCAACTCCGCCCGGCACGGCCTGCGCTGGTGGGAACTGGACCTCAGTTACATCTTCATCCGCGCCCTGGCGCTCGTCGGCTTGGCCCGCCACATCCGCCTGCCCGACGCCGGCCGCGTCGCGGCCAAGCGGAAGCGTTAGGGGGATCGGACAGAGCCGTTCAGGGAAAGGATACAGGGTCCTCCGCTCGGTCTCGCTACCGGGGCCGCCGCGCCGCGGGCATCACGGCCGCCTATCGCCACGCCCCGCGCGCCCCGTACACTTTTACCCAAAGGAGGAACGCCCATGGACCGCGAGACTCTCCTCAAACTCTGGACCGACTCCTGGGAAGGCGACATCTGGATCGCCCCGTGGGCCAAGGCCCTGGCCGGCCTCACCCCCCAGCAGGCCGCCTTCAAGCCCACACCCCAACGCCACTCCATCTGGCAGAACGTCAACCACGTCGCCTTCTGGCGCGAGTACTCCCTCGATCTGGCCGCCGGCAAGCCCAAGCCCTCGGACGCCGAACGCGACCGGCGGAACTTCGAGGAACCCCCCGCCGCCACCGCCGCGGCGTGGGACGCCGCCCGCAAGCGCCTCGCCGACACGCACAAGCGCGTGCGCGACGCCATCGCCAACCCCGCGGTGCCCCTGGACCGCCTGCGCTACCACCTGGCCCACGACGCCTACCACCTCGGCCAGATCATGTACCTCCGCGCCCTGCAGGGCCTGCCGCCGATCGAGTAGGCCGTCGCCTCCGCGTCCCGCCTGCCTTCTCCTCCAACTCCCGGCGCACTCGCCCAGGTAGCCCCTCCACCACCAGCCCGTACGACTTGCGGATCAGCCGCCGCAACTCCGCCGCCCCCAGCACGCCGCGGCGCAGCACCGAGACCCAGCCGAACCGCGCGGCGTACGGCGCCGGGATGATCCCGTCGATCTGCACGAGCCGGAGCATGTCCTGTTCGGTGCACTTGAACCCGAGTCGGTGCCGATCGTCCACGTGAAACGAGGCATACATCTTCCCGCCCACCGAGAACACCAGGTCGTCCACCCACTTGACGTCCTGCGTGGTCCCCGGCAGCGAGCGGCAGAACCGCGCGAGCGGACTATCTGCCGCGCCCCGCCGACTCGCCCCGCCGACCCGTGCTCCCGACGCGCGCCCCGTGCGTGCCATGACGGGCATGGTACCGCGACGGGCGGCCACGATACCTACACTGAGACCTCGACGCTTTCACCGTGCGCCTACCCCAATGGACGTTCCCGGGCGGATCGCCAGCGGTGGCCAGCGACTCCTGAAACTGAGCTTTACGATCCAAACGTACACCGTATAGTGGCTATCTGATCGGGTTCCATTCGCATCCATCGGCACCATCGTCAGTATCACTTTGGACCAACCGCGCGCCGCGATAAACTGACCCGTACCGTCCGCCATTCCCCCGTCCCAAGAACCCCCGGACCGTCCGGGGACCCCATCGTTCAACAGAAACCCCCAACTCAACCGCCCAACAGAAAGGACCACCCCATGCCCCGCACCGTCAAGCCCATCCCCGAAGGTTTCAACACCATCACCCCGCACATCGTCTGCAAGAACGCCTCCGCGGCCATCGACTTCTACAAGAAGGCCTTCGGCGCCGAGGAAATCGTCCGCATGCCCGGCCCCGACGGCAAGTCCGTCATGCACGCCGAACTCAAGATCGGCAACTCCAGGCTCATGCTCGGCGAGGAGTTCTCCGACAAGTGCACGTCGCCACAAACGCTCGGCGGCTCACCCGTGACCATCCACCTCTACGTCGAGAACGCGGACGCCGCGTTCCAGCGGGCCGTCAAGGCCGGCGCCACCGTCACCATGCCGCTCATGGACGCCTTCTGGGGCGACCGCTACGGCCAGCTCACCGACCCCTTCGGGCACGTGTGGTCTATCGCCACGCACATGCACGACTACTCGCCCGAAGAGATGGAAAAGAAGATGAAGGAAGCATTTGCTCAGATGGGCGTTAAGTAGGAAACTGGGGTGGCAGGAAGCCGGTGCGCGAAGAACGCGCGAGGAGGAACTGCATGGGAAAAGTCAACATGGGCCGTGTGCTCTTGGGGGGACTGCTGGCCGGCCTGGTGATGAACATCAGCGA
>JBGPGM010000286.1:0-4169 GCA_041483855.1 Phycisphaerae bacterium
CCTGACCCCCGCGCTCCCCTTGCTTCTCGGCGCTGTCGATGTGGATTCGTACGCGCCGGTGCTACTGGTGATCCTCATGGCGGTCGGGTTCGCGGTCGCCAACCTGGTGCTGACCAGAGTCCTGGGGCCGGGGCGCAACGGGGCGACCAAGGGCGGCACGAACGAATCGGGCATGACCCCGGTCGGGACGGCGCGCAAGCGGTTCAACGTGCGGTTCTACCTGATCGCGATGGTCTTCCTGGTCTTCGACATCGAGATCATTTTCCTCTATCCGTGGGCGGCGACCTTCCCCAACATCAACCAGTCCAGCGCCCAGGCAGCGGTCTGGCTGGGGCGGATCTTCTTCTTCCTGTTTACGACCGTCGTGGCGTACGTTTACGGTTACCGCAAGGGCGTCTTCCGGTTCGATTGAACACCGCCGGCGCTCCGCTCCCTGGCGACCTGCCCAGGAATACCCTTCCACCGATGGCCGCGCCTGTTCAGTTCGCCGCTCGTCAGAACGACGGCATTCCGCCGCCGACCAGGTCCTCAGCCAGCCGTCCAACGGCCCGCGCCGCGCGACTGGCCGCCTCCAAGCAGGAGCGCCTTCTGGCCGGCCTCGGCGCGGCGGGATGCCTAGTCGTCCTGGGATTGGCGGCCTGGTTGCACCCCTCCCCGAACGGGCACGGCACGCACGAACAGATGGGGCTACCGGCGTGCGGGTGGGTCGCGGCGTTCGGCAAGCCGTGCCCGACCTGCGGCATGACGACCGCGTTCGCCGCCGCGGCCCACCGAGACGCTCTCGGCGCCGTTCGTGCCCAGCCGATGGGCGCGGCCCTGGCGCTGGTGACGGCGACGGGGTTCTGGGCGAATCTGCACCAGATGGCCTTCGGCTCGCGTATATGGGCCATATGCGGTAAACTCTTGCGGCCACGAGTGCTATGGACCGTGGCCAGCCTGTGGGCGCTGGCCTGGGCCTACAAGATGGTGACGTGGACCGGGTCGTGAAGCGGCGGGGCGCGGGAGCAAGGGACAGGTCGATGCCGAGCGAAGGCCGCGTACGCAACAGCATGGGAAGGCGGGGGAGTTGGCGACGGCACGCAGGCCTTGGGGCGCTGCTGGCGGCGGGCAGCCTCTGCGCCGGCTGCCTCATCGCTCCGTTCCTGCGTTCCGAGGAGCTCAAGGGCTCCCACAGCGTCGCGGCGAAGTACACCGGGCTCGAGGGCAAGTCCTTCGCGGTCGTCGTCGCGGCCGACCGGGTCGTGCAGGCCGATTTCCCGCAGTTGCTCGGGCAGTTGACGGTGACGATCGCCGAGCGGCTCAAGCAGAACTGCGGCGCCACGGGGTACGTCCCCGGCGACCGCGTGCTGCAGTTCCAGTACCAGAACCCTCGCTGGTCGGCGATGACGCTGGAGGAACTCTCGAAGGAACTGGGCGTGGACCGCCTGGTGTTCGTGGACGTGCAGGAGTTCCGGCTCACGGATCCCGGCAACCAGTACCTCTGGGCGGGCGTGGCCTCGGGGAACGTGGGCGTCGTCGAGGCGGACGGGATGATCAAGGATAACTTCGGCTTCCAGCAGCGTGTGAGTGTCGCGTACCCGGACAAGACGGGATTCGGGCCGGAGCAACTGAGCGGCGCCGACGTCGAGCTGGTGCTCGCCAAGCGGCTCGTCGACCGCACCTCCTGGCTGTTCTATACGCACGACGAGAAGAAGACCCCGGACTATTGAGCATGCAAAGAACTACGCGAGCGGCGGTTGGGACAAGGGTTTGGCCGGGCTTGGCGGTGCTGGCCGTCGGCGCGCTGCTGACAGCGCCGGCGTGCAACATCGTCGCGCCGGTGGGCTATCTGCTCACCGGGGCCGAGAAGGTCCCCCGGATGTACGACCTGGACCGGAACCGGCCGACGGTCGTGCTGGTGGACGACCGGGTCGGCCGCGTGCCCAGCCGCGCCGCGCGCCGCCAGATTGGCATGTCTGCCACGGACCTGCTGCTGACCGAGGGCAAGATGACCCAGGTCATCGAGTCGCAGGCGGCGCTGGAGGTCGTGGAGCGAGAGCGGTTCGGCAAGCCGATGGGGATCGCGGAGGTCGGCGACGCCGTTGGGGCCGAGATCGTGATCTACGCGCAGGTGGATTCCTTCGCGCTGGAGGACGGTAAGACCTTCGCGCCTTCATCCGCGGTGCGGGTCAAGGTCGTGGACGCCAAGGCCAAGACGCGCCTCTGGCCCACCGGAGGCGTGGACGATTGGTACCGCCTGGAAGTCCGTCTGCCCACCCGTCAGGGCAGTCCGCCGCGCTCGCTCGGCGACCGCACCAAGGCGGAGCAGGACTTGGCCGAGCGGGTCGGGCGCTCGATCGCCTACCTCTTTATCCGCCACGAGGCGAACCCGATCGATGGCAAGGTCAACAAGTAGCGCGCCCGGGCGTCGGGCCGGCGTCCCGGCGCGCCGACCGAGGCACGTCCCTTGATGCGCATCCTCCACCTGTTGGAGCCCGTCGCCGGCGGCGATGAATCCGTCATCGCCTGCCGCGTCGCGTGCGAAACGGGCGACGGCCGGATCGAACACCGCGTCTGGATCATCGGCTCGACCGAGGCCGAGGAACGTGCCGCCGAACTGGGGGTCAGGACCACCGACCGCCTGCCGGCGCCGCTGGGGATCGGCGAGGCGTCGTGGCGGGGGCTGGCGCGCCTGGCGCACGACCGCCTGGGCGGCCGGGGCGCTCCCCCGGACGTTGTCACGTGCTGGTCGATTGGGGCGCTGGGGGCCGCCCGGCTGGCGCTGGCCGGAACGCCGGCCGCGCCCGCGCCGCGCGTGGGCGTGATGGTGCGTCCGCCGCGGCGGCCGGCCACCGGGATCTCGGGCCGGCTGCACCAGAAGCGCCTCGCATGGGCGCTGGGCGGCGCGACGATGCTGACGGTGGGGCCGGATTCACGCCGCGCCTGGGTCGCGGTGGGGGCGGGTGACGTTCGATCCGCCCCAGTCCTCAACGGCTGGCACACCGGCGCGGGCGCCGGCGTGCTCAATCGCGAGCGGTTGCGCGCCGAGCTGGGCGTTGAGCCCGACGAAACCGCCTTCGGAGTCTTGGCCGGCATGCCCGGCGACGCCGACGCTCGATGGTTGGTCTTCGGCCTCGGGCTGCTCTACACCGCCGGCTGCCGCGTCGCGGGGATCGTCCCGGCCGGGTCCGCGGGCCTGCGCCGCGCGGCCCTATTCACTCGGCTGCACGGGAGGAGATGGACGCTGCGCCCCAGCCCATGGGGTCTCGAACGCCTGATCGCCGCCAGCGATGTCGCCGTCTGGGGCGGCACCGGCGCCGGCCCGATCGGCGCGGCCATGGCGGTCGCGGCGGGCATCCCCATCGTTCACATGAACCCCGGCGAGGCGGTCGCCCATGGGGCCAGCCCGGCGTCGTCGCTCCGTCAGGAGGTCAGGCAATGGCTGCCGCTGGCGCAGAGCGCCCGCGCGCGGCACGCGCAGGCTCTGGCCTGCGCGGCGCGTTGGGCGGGCGACGACGACGATTTCCGCCGGGTCTTGACGGCGCTCTGGCACGAGGCAGCCGGGCATGGATTCGACAAGGATGAAATGCCCGCGCCCCGTGCGCTGGCCGGCCAGCGTTGTTGACGCCGTCCGGGCGTGGAGGCCGACCGTGGCAACCGAGGGCCAGGTGAACATCAAGGACTCGCGGCGACTGCTCTTCGTGTGCGCGGGCAACATCTGCCGATCGCCGCTAGCGGAGGCGGTTTTCGCCGCCCACGCCGTGCGCCGCGGTGTTCGCGGGCTCTTCACGATTGACTCCTGCGGCACCGGCGGGTGGCACGCCGGCGATGACCCGGACCCGCGCTCCATCGCGGTGGCGCGCCGCTACGGCGTGCCGATCGCCCATCGCGCCCGGCAACTGGCGCCCCGCTCGGATTTCGTATGCTTTGACTTGCTCCTGGCGATGGACCGCGAGAACCTGAGCGAAGCGTTGAGGGCCGGCGCACCGGCCCAGCGGACCATGCTCCTGCGCCAGTTCGATCCTGAACTTTCCGGCGGCGGGCGTGCATCGCCGGAGGTGCCCGACCCGTATTATGGTGGTCCCGAGGGCTTCGACGCCGTGTACCGGATGGTCGATCGGGCGTGCAAGGGACTCCTGGATGCACTCCTGGCGGAGAAGTGACTGGTACGGTGGCCGCGCCGGCAACGA
>JBGPGM010000287.1:0-4155 GCA_041483855.1 Phycisphaerae bacterium
CCAACGGTGGTGTGCCCAAGCGGCCTGTCGGAGCGGCTGTGGTGACCGCCGAAGGGCTGGCCGGTGACGCCCACCACGAGACCCGGCGCCACGGGGGACCGGACGCGGCGGTGTGCCTCTTCTCGCTGCAGGTCATCCAGCGCCTGGCGGGCGCGGGTCACCCGATCGCACCCGGCACCACGGGCGAGAACCTGACGCTGACCGGGCTCGATTGGGCGCGGGTGACGCCCGGTTCGCGCCTGGTCTTCGAGGGGGGCGTGGAACTGGAGGTCACGCGCTACACGACGCCCTGCGCGACGATCCGCGACAGTTTCACCGGCCTGGACTTCAACCGCGTCAAGCAGGGCCTTTACCCCGGCGACAGCCGCGTGTACGCGCGCGTCGTCCGGCCGGGGAGCGTGCGGACGGGGGAGGCGGTGACGCTGGGCGCGCCGCTGGCGGACGCAGGCCAATGAGAGGGCGGGCCGGTGACGCCCGGGGGACTTCCTACGATTCGCCGATGCCCCCCTCCCAGCGTCCGTTCCAGATCGTTTCCCCGTTCTCACCCACCGGGGACCAGCCGCAGGCGATCGAGCAGCTGACGCAGCGGCTGGCGGGCGGGGCCGACGGCGCCTGCCTCCTGGGCGCCACGGGCACGGGCAAGACATTCACCATGGCCCACGTGATCGAGCGCCTGGGCAAGCCGACGCTCATCGTCAGCCACAACAAGACCCTCGCCGCGCAGCTGTACGAGGAGATGCGCGACCTCTTCCCCCACAACAGCGTCAACTACTTCGTCTCCTACTACGACTACTACCAGCCCGAGGCGTACATCCCGCAGCGCGACATCTACATCGAGAAGGACGCCTCGCGCAACGACGAACTCGACCTGCTGCGCCTGGCCGCCACCAGCAGCATCCTCTCACGGCGTGACACCATCATCGTCGCCTCCGTGTCGTGCATCTTCGGCCTCGGCTCGCCGCTGGCCTACGGCGAGAAGGTCCTGACGATCACCCGCGGCACCGCCATCAACCGGCGCGAGTTCCTGCTGGCGCTCAATGGCATGCAGTACCAGAGGGCCGACATCGAGTTCGCCCGCGGCAAGTACCGCGTGCGCGGCGACGTGCTGGAGATCTGGCCCGCGTACGAGCGGTACGCCGTCCGCATCGACCTCTTCGGCGACCAGGTCGAGCGACTGGACCTGATCAACCCCACCAGCGGCGAGCTGCTCGCCGAGGAAAAGCAGTTCTTCCTCTTCCCCGCCATGCACTACGTCATGCCGGAGGACCAGTTGCAGACCGCCTTGCGCACGATCCGCGAGGAACTCGACCAGCGCGTCATGCAGCTCCGCCACGAGGGGAAACTCCTCGAGGCCCAACGCCTCATGGCCCGCACCCGCTACGACCTGGAGATGATGGAGGAGATGGGGTTCTGCTCGGGGATCGAGAACTACTCGCGCCACCTGGACGGGCGGGCCCCGGGCGAACGGCCGTACACCCTGCTGGACTACTTCGACTTCGCCCCGGCGGCCCGGAAGGACCAAAGTGTCGAGGCGTCGGCAGTCCCAGAGCGTGGCGCCGGTGCGGCGTCCGACCCGCAAGCACCGAGGCACCTCTCGCGCCGCTCCAACTACCGCGACTGGCTCCTGATCATCGACGAGTCTCACGTTACGCTTCCCCAGATCCGCGCCATGTTCCACGGCGACCGCAACCGCAAGCAGGTCCTCGTGGACCACGGTTTCCGCTTGCCCAGCGCCATGGACAACCGGCCGCTGCGCTTCGAGGAGTTCGAGTCGGTCGTGCCCCAGATCCTCTTCGCCAGCGCCACCCCCGGCCCCTACGAACTTCAGCGCACGGGCGGCGTCATCGCCGAGCAGGTCATCCGACCCACCGGCCTGGTAGACCCCGTCATCGAGGTCCGCCCCGCCCAGGGACAGGTCGCCGACCTCATCCAGCGCTGCCAGGAGCGGGCCGCCAGGGGCGAGCGCACCCTCGTCACCGCCCTGACCAAGCGCCTCTGCGAGGACCTGACCAGTTACCTCGCCGAGAAGGGCCTGCGCGTCCGCTACCTGCACAGCGAGATCGAGACCCTCGAACGCGTCGAGATTCTCGGCGACCTGCGCCGCGGCGACTTCGACGTCCTCGTCGGCGTCAACCTCCTGCGCGAGGGCCTCGACCTGCCCGAGGTGTCCCTCGTGTGCATCCTCGACGCCGACAAGGAAGGCTTCCTTCGCTCGGCCACGAGCCTCATCCAGCAGATGGGTCGCGCCGCACGCAACATCAACGCCATGGTCATCCTGTACGCCGACAAGATGACCCCCGCCATGTCCGCCGCCATGTCCGAGACCGAACGCCGGCGCACTAGGCAGACCGCCTACAACGCCGAGCACGGGATCACGCCGCGCACCATCGAGAAGGCGATCCGTCGCGGCCTGGAGCTGGAACTCAAGGCCCGGCGCACGGCCCGCGAGGCGGTCAGGGAGACCGAGCAAGAGTACGAGACGGACGAGATGGTCCGCATGCTCGAGGAGGAGATGCTGACCGCGGCCGAGGCGCTCGAGTTCGAGAAGGCCGCGCAGCTGCGTGACCAGGCCAGGGCCCTCACGCAGCGGCTGGCGGCCGGGCCCGCCACCGGCGACGGGCAGGCCGCGCCGGGCAAGGCCCCGCGCGTGAAGCGATCCGACGTCGAGCGTGTCGCGGACCCGCACGCCAGCGAGAAGCGGGCCGGCATGCCCGGCGTCCGCCCCAACAAGCGGAGCAAGCGCGGGCGCGCCGGCCCATCCCCGTGGTGAACGCGGAAGGATCGGCTGCGCGGCCCATTGACGACGCGGCGGCGCGGACCGCCGCCTGCGGCTGATTCTCCTGCTACGTCGCCATCTCACCCGGGCACGCGGCGCAAACCCACCCTACTCCCATCCGGTACAGTCAGCCGCATGAACCGGCTGATCTGCGAGAACCTCGCCGGTGTGCGCCCGGACCTGCTCCCGCCCGCGGGCCCGCGTAGGGCCGGCGACCCGCTCCGCGCCCTGTTCATCACCTCGGGCATCCTCGGCTTCTCCATCTCCGGCCGCCTCCTGGAGTCCTACACCGCCCAGCGGGATGCGATCGACGCGGTCCACGTCCATTTGCGGACGCCGCTGTGGATGAAGGTCCTGGGCAAGTCCATCCCCGGCCTGCACGGCTGGGACCTGCACCCGTACCGGCACATGCTGCTGTGGCGTGCGGTGCTGCGCCGCTGGCTCTCCGGGCCGCTATCGCTGGACCGGTTCGACCTCGTGCAGATCACCACGCAGCACAACGCGCTCGTGGGCCCATGGATCAAGCGGCGATCCGGGGCCCGACTGGCCTTGTACATCGACGCCACCGGCGCCTGCGAGTGCCGCGACTTCGGGTATCCCCGCGCCGTGCACGCCCCGCTGATCGGCGCGGAGCGCCGCATCTTCGCCGCCGCCGACCTCGTTTCGTGCATGAGCGATTGGGCGGGCGCGTCGGTGCGTGAGGACTACGGTGTGCCCACGGAACGGGTCTCGCTGCTCCGGCCCGCGATCCCGCTGCCGACGGGTTCCCCCGCCGTGCGCCCCGCCGCACCGCTGGCCGCCATCGCCTTCATCGGCAACGACTGGCGGCGCAAGGGCGGGCCGCGCCTGCTCAAGTGGCACCAGCAGCGCTGGTCGGCGCGGGCCCACCTGCACGTCTTTTCCTCGCGCGCCCCGCGCGACACGACCGCCCGCAACGTCACCTGGCACGGCCCCACGGCGCGCGACAGGCTCCTGGGCGAGCTCCTGCCCGCCATGGACCTGCTGGTCATCCCCACCTGGGAGGACACGCTGCTCCTGGCCGCGCTGGAGGCCGCGGGGCTTGGCCTGCCGGTGGTCTCCTCGCGTCTGGCCGGGATCCCGGAGGTGGTTCTCCACGAGCGGACGGGCCTGCTCTGCGCGCGCGACGACGACGCGGCCTTCATCGCCGCCGTGGAGCGCCTGCTCGACGACCCTGCCTTGCGTGCTCGCATGGGTGCGGCGGCCCGTGAGCACGTCGCCGCGAACTGGAACCCCGAGATCTGGTTCAACCGGCACATCGACCGACTAATCGCGTTGGTCATGGCCTGATCGCACCCCTATTAGGATCGACGCATGCCCGACCGACCCAGCCCGCCCGCTGCTCCCATCACCGCCAAGCG
>JBGPGM010000288.1:0-4135 GCA_041483855.1 Phycisphaerae bacterium
GACCCCGGCCCCCGCCGACGGCACGCACCCACGCGCCGATGCCGCCGGCGCCTCCGGTCCCCACCGCCATCCCCACTTCGTCTGCGACGAGTGCGGCACAGTCCAGTGCCTGGAAGACACGAAGGTCACCGTCAGGACGCCCCGCCGGGGCGCTCTCCGGCGCACGCCCGCCAGGCCCGCGCCCCGTCGGCCCCGCATCACCCGCCAGGAAGTCCTCCTGCACGGCACCTGCGGCCAGTGCGCCCCACCGCCGCGCAAACGCCCGCGCACGTAGCCGCGTCGCACCCCTCAAAAGAAATCCGTCATCCACGGCCCGCCCCCCGGCGACGCGAACAGGCTCGCCGCCAGGCGCAGCGCCTTGTCCGGCCCCTCCACCCGCCCGGTCGTCCTCATCGCCATCGGCGTGGCGAACCCGCTGTACACCGCCGCCAGCGCCCCCACATCCAGCGCGAGGTCTCCCTTATCCGGCCCGTCGCCCTTCTCCCGCTTCACCGACCCGCGCCGGCCCTTGACCGCCAGCACGTACCGCCCCGTGTTCGCCCCGATGACCTCGTCGCGCACCCACAGGCTCACGGAACGGTCCACGCCCGCCGGATACCCGCGCGCCCTCAATGCCGCGCCCACGTCCACCACGCGCACCATCCAGTGGTCGCGCAGCGTCATCCGGTACGCCTGCTCGCCCAGCATCATCAGCATCGGGTGCGTCGGCCCCGTGAACCAGACTAGGTCCGTGCCCAGCGTGCCGTAACTGGCCAGCAGCGCCCACAGCCGCCGCCCCGCCCGCTCCGTCAGCGCCACCAGGTCGTGCGCGTGCACCTCGTGCCGGCCGCGCTCCGCCGGCGGCTGGCTCAGGTACACATACCCCTCGACGCGTCCGTCCCCGCCCTCGACCAGGAACGCCCGGGCCGGCTCCTTGCGCCCCGGCGGCGGCCGCTCGATCCGGTCCCAGATCGCCGCATTCCGGTCCAGGCTGCCGTCCTGGCCGGGCGCGAACGTGTTGTACGCCCGCACGATCGCCTCGCGGTCGCCCGCCCGAATCTCGCGCACCGGCATCGTCCGCTCCCGCGAGTCGATCCGGTTCAGCGCCACCCGCGTCTCGAACCGGTGCCCCGCCTGCTCGTACCCCACCCGCCGGTACAGCGCCTGTGTCGCCGCGTACAGCGCCGACAACGCCACGCCCTTGCCGTGCAGCTCCCCCAGCGCCCGTCCCATCAACTCCGTCGCCGCGCCGCGACCCCGCGCCTCCGGCGAAACGCCCACCGCGGCGACTCCTACCATCGGCACCCGCCGCCCCCCGAAGAACTGCCCCATCGGGATCAACATCAGCCCCGCCACCGCCCCGTCCGGCGCGCTCAGCAGCCGCACGTTCTGGGGCGCCACGCGCGCCAGCCACTGCGACGCCTCTTCGCCGGTCCGCCCGAACGAGTGCCCCAGGATCCGCGCATACGCCGCGCCCGCGGCGTCCCCGTCAACACCGCCAAACGTCAAAGCCTGGTTCATCGACGCTTTATACCACCCCGCGCGGGTATGGGGAACTGGGTGTGCGGTGTCGCACCGTGCCCTCCTCGCCTGCCCCTTGCCCCATCCCCAACACCCGCGTGCGTCGGCACACCTCACCCCTGTGGGTGCAGGAAACTCAGGTGCAACTCCGCGTGCCGCAGGTTGAGCGACTTCCATTCCTCGTGCGTCAGCGGCCCGAAGATCGGGTTCGGCACCCCCGGCGGCCGCTCCTCCAGCCGCTCCCACGCCTTCCGCAGCCGCCTCATCCCCTCGTCCAGGCTCAGCGCCTCCGTCCCCGCCGTCCCGCCCGGGACCTTGGGGATCTTCACGCCCACCGGCATCGACCCGGTCAGGAACTTCCGCTTCTGCATCCGCAGGATCGCCTTGATGAACCACGGCGCGTGCAACTCGGGGGGATACCCGTCGTACGGATAGCTGGCCCACGCCGCCAGGTGCCCGAACGCCTGCCCGGCCGTCCAGTTGCCGCTGCGCCGCAGCCGCCCGTCCCGTTCCGCCTGCTCGATCCGCTTGGCCTCGGCCAGCGCGTCGGCCAGCGACGCGAACCTCAGCGCCCGTCGATCGGTGACCTTCTTCGTATCCACCGGCTGCGCCGGGGTTTGAACCGCAGTCGTCATCGCGTGCCCTCCGATGCTGGCCCCCCGGCCTGCCACCCCGCCGCGAGCGCCCATCATAACAAAAAAACGCCCGGCCCCAGGGTGGGCCGGGCGCTGCGCCCTTGCAGGCTTGTTCCAGGTCACTTGCTCGTCTTCAGCGTCCCCTTGTCCACGATGGCCTTGCCGTCCACCGTCAACGTGCTCCCCGGCACGAACCCCGTCATGTCGAAGTCGCACTTGTTGTCGCCGCCGGCCCAGGAGTTGTCCCCGAAGCCGACCGACACCATCCCTGCCTGCACCCAGTTCTGCAACCTTGTGCTCGCCGACGCCGGGACGCTCGGGTTGATCCCGATGTCGATGATGGCGAACTCGTCCTTGCCCTTTCCCGCCGCGTCGTACGCCTTCTGCAGCGGCTCGATCCCGCTCTTGGCCGACATGGTGGTGAGCCTTCCCGCCTTGAACGTGAGCGTCAGGCCCGTGATCTCCTTGCCCTGGTAGAACGCCCGCTCCACCACCACCGTCCCCTCCGCCGTCCCCGGCGTCGGCGTCACGTACACCTCCCCCGCGGGCAGCCACGCCTGGCACGCCGCCCCGCCCGTCTTGACGTCCGCCGCCGAGATCACCCCGTCGCTGACGTATACGTGCCGCCCCTTGATCTTGAGCGTCAGGTCCGTCCCGTTGGGGTTGGTCAGGTGGAGCTCGGAGCCCGATCCCAGCACACCCTTGACCTCCTCGCCGGTGGCCTGCAGCGCCGAATAGTCGGCGTTCACCGCGTCCCAGTAGATCTTGGACAGCTCGTCCCTCGAGACCCCGTACCGCTTCGCGTGCGCCTCGGTCGGGTTCAGCCCGTTGCCTAGCGACACCAGCCGCACGTTCCGCTTGAGCAGCGTGCTCATGATCGGCTGCGAAGCCTTGCGCATCGCCGCCAGCCGCTCCGGCGCCACGTCCGCCATCAGCGACTCGGTCTCGTTGTACTCCACGTTGATGATGGCGGTGACGATCCCCGCCAACTTCTCTTCCAACGCCGGCGCCTGCGAGTCGTACTTGGCCGGGACCTCCGTGACCAGCCGCTTGGTCAGCCGGTCGCTCCCGTACGTGACCAGCGGGAACGCCCCCACCTTGCGGACCTCCACGGCGATGTTCTCGAGCAACTCCGTGTCCTTCGGGCCCCCGGTCACCATCACCAGGTCCCCCTCGTGGATCCCCGCCACCACCGTCACCAGTTTGTGCGCCAACGCCTCGTTGTCCGGCCGCGCCGTGCCTACCCGGCCCGGCGACAGCCCCAGCATCCCCGCGGCCAGCACGCCGGCCGCGATTCCACACACGAGTTCCCGGTTCATCGATGGGTCTCCTTGTTTTGTTGGCGTCCGTGCCGTCAAACGGCATCTGCGCGAGAGAGAGAAGAACACGACGCACCGCCACACTACCCACCGCGGCGCGGCACAGCAACAGTGTTCCTCGACATTCACGGACCCGCACTCCCCCTCCTCGGCGACCCCCCCGTTCGGGGCATGCGAGCCTCCGCCGCACCCCGCCTCCACGCCCATCCTCATTATCCCCCCGCCGCCATCTTCGCCGCCTTCTTCCGCGCATCCTCCAGCGACCCCACGTACATGAACGCCCCCTCGGGGATGTCGTCCCCCTCGCCGTTGCACAGCCGCTCGAACGAGTCGATCGTTGAATCCAGCGGGCTCGTCACCCCAGGGTACCCCGTGAACACCTCCGCCACGTAGAACGGCTGGCTCAGGAACCGCTCGATCTTCCGCGCCCGCGCCACCGTCAGCTTGTCCTCCGGCGACAACTCGTCCACCCCTAGGATCGCGATGATGTCCTGCAACTCCTTGTACCGCTGCAGGATCGACTGCACACGCCGCGACACCTTGTAGTGGTGCTCGCCGATGATCCCCGGGTCCAGGATCCGCGATGAACTCCCCAGCGGGTCCACCGCCGGGTAGATCCCCTTTTCCGTGATGCCGCGGCTGAGCACCACGAACGCGTCCAGGTGCGCAAACGCCGTCGCC
>JBGPGM010000289.1:0-4134 GCA_041483855.1 Phycisphaerae bacterium
CGGCCCCCCCGCCCCGGTAAGCGATGCGCAGTGGTACGCTCTGGCCGCGGTCGCGCTCGGGCGGGGCCTGGCTCAGGCGCGTCATGGGCCACAAGATCGTCGCACCGACAGCGATGACCACGAGCATGATCCGCGCCGCCGGGCCGTACGCGCTGGCCGCGACCACGCTCGTCTGCGCCAGCCACAGCACACTGCCTGTCACCGCGGCGAGCAGGTAGATTGTCCAGAGGAAGGCGAAGAGGCGCGGCTCGGCGCGCCGGTGGGCCAGGGGGTCGGGCTGCGCCTCAAATGGCAGGGCCTCCGGCGCCGGCTCGCTGGTGGACTGGTGGGAGGACGGGCTCAGCGGGTCCGGGCTCACGGGTCATTGTTCGCCGCGGAGTGCCGGGGCGATGGGCGGCCCCGGCTTCAGAATGTTCCTTCGAGGCTCACGTCAAGGAACTGCCTGCCGGCGTCGATGCGGCCCAGTTCGCGCCGGAGCTTGGCCAGCCGCTGGCGTTTGACGTCGGCGCGGGCCTGTCCGGGGTTGAACTCGTCGGGCCGGCCGCCCCAGAGGACCTGGTTGCCCTTGTCCGTGACGATGACCAGCCGCTTGTTGGCCCGGTAGCCCGAGACGTCGATGGCGTACACCTGCTCGAACCCGGTCGTGTCCCTCAGATAGTCCAGCAAGGCCAGACCGGCCTGAACCTCCCCGCCGATCCACGGATCGCCGAACCGCGTCGGCATGTCCGGCCGCGCGCCCAGGATGATGCGCAGGCCCGAGGTGTCCGGGGCGTACTGCGGCTCGAGCAGTTCGCCGCGCGTGGAGATCAGCCGGTCCATGTTGCCCGAGCGGACCACGGCCGCGGGGATCCGCCACTGCCCGTGCACCAGGATCACTCCCCCTGTCCCGCGCCGAAGGACGCAATCGGTGGCGAACCAGCCGGTGCGCATGAGCGCGCCCTGGGCGGCGGCCAGCGATTGGGTGTCGAAGGGATCGGCGGTGACGGCGGACAGCACCAGGCGCTCCAGGCGCGTGCGCGATGATTCGTCCAGCCACGTGTCCGGCTGGCCGGGGGCGGGGGCCTCGGATGGCGCCCCAGCGCGGTGCACCAGCGGCGGCCACGCGATCTTCACGGTCACCGGGCAGGGGCGCAGCAACGCGGCCCGCGCCTGCATCGGCCCGCGGCCCAGCGTCAGGCCCACGAGGATCCCCGCGCCCAGCGCCGCCGTGGTGACGCCGCCGATCACGCGCCGCGTGCGCGCCCAGCGGCTGCCGCCCCGCGCCGAACCGGCGCGCCCCGCACGTACTGGCTTGAACTCCGCCTCAGCGTCCGTGCCCTGCCTTGCCGTCATGGTGTTTGCTTCCTTCGTTGGCTGCCCCCGCCGTCGCGCACCGCCATGTCCACCAACCGGGCGCACAACGTAGGCATGTCGATCCCCGCGTGGGCCGCGGCCTTGGGCACCAGCGAGTGGTCCGTGAAGCCCGGCGTGGTGTTGATCTCCAGCAGCCACGCCGTGCCGTCGTCATCGAGCATGAAATCCACGCGCGAGACGTGCCGGCAGCCCAGGCCAGAGGACAGGCGCACCGACTGCTCGAACAGGCGGTCGGCCAGGCCGTCGGGCAGGGCTGGGTCCAGCGTGTAGACCGTGTCGTCGCGGTGGTACTTGGCCTCGTAATCGTACAGCCCCGCCGCGGGCGTGATCTCGATGATCGGCAGCGGGCGGTTGTCGAGCACGCCCACGGTCAACTCTCGCGCCCCGGCCATGCCGCCGACGCGCGGCTCGATCATGTAGACGCGCCGCACGCTGCGGGCCGCCTCGGCGGCGATCGCGTCGCGGGCCGCGCCCCATTGCTGGGCGGTGTTGCACACGTACAGGCCGATCGTGGAGCCCTCGTGGACCGGCTTGACGATCACCGGAAAGTCCAGCGGGCAGACCGGGTCGCGCAGGTCGAGGACGAAATAATCGGGGGTCGGGATAGCCAGGCGCAGGGCCGCGGCCTTGGTGGCGATCTTGTCCATCGCCGCGCGGGAGGCGCGGGCGCCCGAGCCGACGAAGGGCCGGCCGTCGGCCTCGAGCAGGTCCTGCAGCTGCCCGCCCTCGCCCCACGAGCCGTGCAGGTAGGGGAAGATCACGTCCCCCGGGGCCGCGCCCAGTTCCCCCTGCGTCAGCCGTTCGATGGCCAGGTACGTGACGCGGAAGCGCTTGCCGGCGGAGAGGGCGTTGGCGATGGCGCGGCTGCTCTTGAGGCTGACCTCGCGCTCGGCGTCGGGGCCTCCGCCCAGGACCAGCACGTGGAGCAGGCCCAGCCCGGAGTGGGAGGTCATGCTCGCCGGCTCCAGACGACGACCTCGGGCTCGAGGGTGACGCCGAAGCGGTCGGCGACGCGCCGGCGGACGTCCGCCATCAGCTCGATGACGTGCCGGGCCAGGGCTCCGGCGCGGGTGACGATGAAGTTGGCGTGCACGTCGCTGACCTGGGCGCCCCCGACGGCCAAGCCCTTGCACCCGGCGCGGTCGATGAGCATGCCGGCGGATGCGCGCTTGCCCTTTGGGCCGATGCCGTCCAGGTCGCGCGGGAGCGTGGGGTTCTTGAAGACGCACCCGGCGGAGTTCTCGGCCATGGGCTGCGAGGCCTTCTTGTAGGCCATGACTTCCTTGAACCGATCGCGGAGTTTCTCTGGGTCGGCCTGGCGGAGGCTCAACTCGACGGACGTGACGATCAGCCCCCCCTCCCGCGTGTCCAAGCCCGAGTGGCGGTACGAGAAGTCGATGTCGACGCGCTCCAGCGTGACCAGCCGGCCCTGGCGGTCCAGCGCGTTCACCCGGGCGACCACGTCGGCGATCTGGCCGAAGGCCCCGCCGGCGTTCATCATCACGGCCCCGCCGATCGTGGCGGGGATGCCCGCCAGCGACTCCAGCCCGGCCAGGCCCAGGCGCACCGTCTGCACGATCAACTTGGGCAGGTTCGCCCCGGCCATGGCCACGACCAGGCCCGTATCCTCGTCGCGGTCGAGGGAGGTCATCGGCGTGGACGCCAGCGAGACGACCAGTTCGCCCACGCCGTCGTCGTCCACCAGCAGGTTGGCCCCATCCCCCAGGACGCGCAGCGCCGGGTCGATCTCCAGGCAGCGGCGCAGCTGCTCGACCGACTCGGGCCGGGCCAGCCGTTCGGCGCGCCCGCCGATGCCGAACCACGTCGGGATCGGGGCGTCCGGCTGGATCGAGATGTCCGCCACCGTGCCGATCATCGTTTGGCCCCCTGTTCGTCGCCCCGCTTGATCCCCGCCGCCAGGTAGCCGCGGGCCACCTGGTCGACCGGCCCGGCGCCCATGACGACCAGCAGGTCCCCCGGCCGGCACACGACCTCCAGCTGCTCGATGATCGCCTCGAACGGGTACAGGTGCATCGCCTGGACGGCGCGCTGGCGCAGGCGGTCCACCAGGTCCGCGGCCGAGACCTTCTGCTTCTCGGCGATGGAGTCGCGTACGAAGTAGATGTGAGGGACGATGACGACGTCGGCGGACGAGAACGCGCTGGCGAACTCGTCGAGCAGGAAGCGTGTGCGCGAGTGCTGGTGTGGCTGGAAGACGCAGATCAGCCGCCCGCCACGCTCCTGCGGGCGCTCGAAGTCCCGCAAGGCCCGCAGGGTCGAGTCGATCTCGGTGGGGTGGTGGCCGTAGTCGTCGTAGACGCGCACCGAGCCGCCCGGATAGGCCCGCTCGCCCAGCAGTTCGGTGCGGCGCTGCAGGCCGCGGAACTCGCCCAGGCACAGCGCGACCTTGTCCATGTCGGCGCCGGCCAGGCAGGCCAGGGCGGCGGCCGTGGCGGCGTTGACCGCGTTGTGCACGCCGGGGATGAGCGTCACCCAGGCGGCGGTGAGGCCGTGCCCGCGCCGAACCAGGCCGGTCTTGCGCGTGGGCGGGTCATAGTGAACGACCCAGTCGGCCGAGGGATCGAAGCCGATGGTCTGCACCTGGCACGCCAGGCCCGCGGCGACCTCGCGCCGGTGGGCGCCCTGGTGGGCGATGAGCAGCGTCCCCCCCCGATCGGCCGGCGGTATCAGCCTGGCGAACTCGTGGAAGGCCTGCACGACCGCGTCGAGCGTGCCGTAGACGTCCAGGTGGTCGGCCTCGACCGACGTGATCGCGCCCAG
>JBGPGM010000290.1:0-4132 GCA_041483855.1 Phycisphaerae bacterium
CCCGCGAGGCTGCCATCGCCAACGGCGACTACCACCCCGAGGAGCACATGCACGGGCACGACGAGGCCGCGCCGGAGCCGCCGGGCAGCACCGCCGCCCGAAGCCGCCCCGTCCAGGGCCTGACCCTGCCAGGGTTCGGCGCCACCCAGCCGGCGCCGGCCGAGCACGGCGGGGCGGACGCCAAGCACTGACCAAACCGGGGGTCCCTGGGTCCGCCGCCCCGGCGGGGGCGCGCCGGCAGATCGACGATGAGCGTGAACCGACGAGACGGCTGGCTGATCCTGCTCATCAGCGCCGCGGCCCTGGCGGCCAGCGTCGCGGTGATGGCCCCGCGGATCAGCGCGTTCAACCGGGCCGCCGACTTCAAGGAACTCCACTTCGAGCCCATCCTCGCGCGCCATTTCACGGTCTACGGACGCGCCGTCGCGCTCACCGACGCCGTGGACGCCGACGGGCGCAGCGTCCTGCACGTCCGCTACGGCGATGATGCGCCCATCGTCTTCGAAGTGCCCGTCCGCACCCCGCCCGCGCCGGACCTGCCCGATCTGGGCGGCTACGACGAGTGGTGCAACGTCCTGGCCCTGGGCCAGGTGGAGCGCGACGCCGCGGGGAATCAGGTGCTCGCCAATGACACGCAGCGGGTCGTCATTGTCAGCCGCCAGACCCCCGAGGGGTACGACCCTCAGACGTGGGGCATCGTGCGCCAGTCCGAATGGACGTTCGACTTCTACGACCTCCGCCCCGACGGCTCCGTGGACCGGTTTACCCGACGCTGGCCGCGGTCGTACACCGGCGAGCGGTCCCTCCAGCAGGCCGCCCGGGCCCAGGGCGACAAAGCCGACCCGCGCGCCGCGGCGTTGTCCCGGATCGAACCCCTCCAGGAGCGGTCCTGGGAGTTCCAGGCCGCCCTGCACGTGAGCCCGAAGCTGAGTGTGCCGTCGTACAAGTTCCAGAACACCGCGTTCGACATCCACGTGCTGGGCTGGACGCTCCCGGTGGGCATGTTCGCGGTGCTGGGCGTGCTGGCGGGCCTGGCGATCGCGCTGTCGCCGCGCCGCGCCGACGCGCCGCCCTCGCCGGCCGGCGACCGGTCCACGTAAACTGGGGGTATGATCCGGTTGTGCTGGGGGTTTGTCCTCTCAGCGCGGCCACCGCCTCACGATTTGCTCCCGACCCGGGGCGATCGGGCCGAGGCCATCGACTATGATTGCGTCGGAGACACGGATGCTCGAAACCCCCATCGCCGGTCGCACCCTCCCCGCTCACGCCCTCAAGCACACCGTCCGTATCAAAGACCTGGTCTGGCACAACGTGCTGGCCATTGGCGCGATGCACCTCGCCTGCCTGGCCGCGCCGTTCACGTTCTCGTGGAGCGCCCTGGGCGTGGCCGTGTTCCTGTGGTGGGCGTGCGGCGGGCTGGGCATCTGCCTGTGCTTCCACCGGCTGCTCACGCACCGCGGGTTCAAGACGCCCAAGGTCGTCGAGTACTTCCTGACCGTCCTGGGCACGCTTAACTGGCAGGGCCCGCCCATCACCTGGGTCGGCCAGCACCGCCTGCACCACTTCCACTCCGACGGCCCGCAGGACCCGCACTCGCCCAGGCACGGCTTCACGTGGGCCCACGTCCTGTGGTGCTTGACACGCTCCCGCGCCGAGGCGGACGCGCGTGACGCGGCCAAGGACCTGCAGCGCGACCCCGTCATGGCCTTCATCGACCGCTACCACTACGTGCCCCAGTTCCTGCTCGCCCCGGCGCTGTACTTCGCGGGCCAGTGGCTGACGGGCAACGGCCTGGGCTGGCTTGTCTGGGGCGTCGCCGTGCGGATCGTCTTCACCTACCACTCCACCTGGTTCGTCAACTCCGCCGGGCATACGTGGGGGTACCGCAACTACAAGACCGGCGACGACTCGCGCAACAACTGGTGGGTGTCGCTGCTGGGCTTCGGCGAAGGCTGGCACAACAACCACCACGCCAGCCAGCGAGCCGCCTCGCACGGCCGCCGCTGGTTCGAGCTGGACCTGACCTACCTGACCATCCGCCTGATGGGGCTGGTGGGCCTGGCCCGGGACATCGTCCGGCCGCACGTCGCTATCCCCGGTCACGGGGGTCACGAGACATCGGCCGAGCCGATCCGGCACCGGCGGGCCGCCGTGACGATGGCCGAGGCCCGGGCGCCGGCCAGCGGCAAGCGCCGCCAGCCGCCAAGGGGTGAGGTTCTGCCCTCTCACGGGCGCGATCAGCTCACCGGCCCGCTCGACGTTCCCTGATCCCTGATCCGCTGTTTAGCCGACGAAAAGACCCCCTGCCGGGCAGGGGGTTGCTGAGGCTGCTCGCTGCGCGTCCGGCACTACTTGATGACGTCCTCGTTCTTCGTTGGCGCCTTGGGCGCCGGCGTGACTGCCGGCTTGGTGGCCGCCTTCTCCGGCACTGCGGGGGGCGCGGACGTCCGCGTGCCGCGCATCAGGTAGATCTCCACCCGCCGGTTCTGCGGCGTGTTGCCCGACTGCGTGTTCGGCACGAACGGGTCGAACTCGCCCCGCCCCGCCACCTCGAACCGCTCCGGGGCCACTCCCATCCGTACCACCTCGCTGCGAACGGAGATCGCCCGTCCGGCCGACAGATGGACGTTGGTCGGGAACCGCTTGGCCGTCGACGAACTGATCGGCTGGCTATCCGTGTGGCCGAGCACCTTGACGTCGTACTTGAGCGCCGCCGGCGCCAACAGGACCCGTGCCAGCGCGTCCAGGCTCGCCTTGCCCGCCGCGGTCACCTGGTCCGATCCCGACGCGAACGTCAGGTCGCTCTTGAAGCGGATCATGCCTCGGGCCGCGTCGTACTCGATCAGGTCGGGGAACTGCCCGGCCAGGTCGCGCAGTGCCGCGTCCGTCTCGACGTCCAGCGGGCCGAACTTGAGGCCGGCCAGGCGCTCGTCGAACTTGGCCAGTTCGCCGCGCAGCAACTGGTTCTCGGCGGTCAACTGGGCGGTGAGGCCCTTGAGCTCGGAGATGGACTTGTCGCGGGCCGCCATCGCCGCCTGCAGGGAGCGGTTGGCCGCCTCCAGCGACTGGTTCTCCTGCAGCAGCGTCTGGTTGCGGTCGGTCAACGTGCGGATGGTGTCCACCTCCGAACTGTTGGCGGCGCAGCCGCCCATGACGGCCGCCAGCACCGTCAGCCCACCGAACAATCCAAACCGCAGCGCCCTGGTTGACGTGAGCGAACGTTCCATCTTCATCGGAGACTCCCTGTCTGTGCCCTGCTCGTGCCCGCCGCACCGGCTTGGGCGGATCTGGGGGGTGGGGGGGAGGGCCGCCCATGGCGCCCGTGGCAGGAGGATACGCTCTTTGGGCCGGAGCGTCACCCCCTTCTTGATTGGGTCCCGCTCGTCACCCAGACTATCGGAGAGGCCCCGGTCGGTCCATGAATCCATCACCGATCAGGATCGACGCCCTGGCTGTCATAGACGGAACAGGGCGGTGCGCCTCCCCCGGATCAGTCCTGATCGACCCGGTCGGGGCGGAGGGGGTGCCCGGCCTGCCGCGCCTCCTGAGCGCGGGCCCGAGCCAGGACGTGGCACGCCACCCCGGCGCGTCCAGGGCAAGGGTTCTGGATCGCCGGCGCTGCGTCCTGCTCCCCGGCCTGGTCAACGCCCATGCACACCTGGACCTGACCCACGTCGGCCCCCGAGCCCACCGGCCCGCCGACGGATTCCTCCCCTGGGTCGAGATGGTTCGTGCCGCCCGTCACACCGACGATCTTCGGATCGCCGCCTCGGTTCAACGCGGCATCGAACTGAGCGTCGCCGGCGGCACTGTCGCTATCGGCGACATCGCCGGGTCTCCCAGGGGCCGCCCGAGCCTGGCGCCCTGGCGGACCCTGGCTTCTTCCGGCATGCTCGGCGTCTCGTTCCTCGAGTTCTTCGCCATCGGCAAGGGTGAGGAGCGGGGCATCGCCGCGGCAGATGCGGCGATCAGGGAAGCCCTTGGGACCCGGCCACAGCCGTCAGGGACTGATGCGGTGCGCCTGGGCCTCCAGCCGCACGCCCCCAATACCGTGAGCCTCCGGGCCTACCGCTGGGCCGTCGAGCGTGCACGTGCCAATGGCCTGCCCCTGTCCACCCATCTTGCCGAGACC
>JBGPGM010000291.1:0-4119 GCA_041483855.1 Phycisphaerae bacterium
GTCACGACGGACGTCCAACTGAAGAATCCTCTGCTGACGGTGCACATCGACCGCGACAAGGCCGCGGTCCTGGGGGTCTCGCCGGAGCAGATCGAGACGGCCCTCTCCAGTTGCTTCGGCAGCCGCCAGGTCTCGACCATCTACGCGCCGAATAACGACTACCAGGTCATCCTCGAGGTCCAGCCCCAGTTCCAGGCGGACCCCGGCAGCCTGTCCATCCTCTATCTCCGCTCCACCACGGGCCAGCTGGTGCCGCTGTCGGCGCTGGCGGAACTCGGGCACGATGTCGGCCCGCTGAGCATCAACCACTTCGGCCAGCTGCCCGCGGTCACCGTCTCGTTCAACCTCGCGCCGGGGACGTCGCTGGGGGCCGCCGTGGAGCAGGTGAACCGGGCCGCGCACCAGGCGCTGCCGCCGACGGTGACCGGCAGTTTCCAGGGCAGCGCCCAGGTCTTCCAGGCGAGCCTCAAGGGCCTGGGGCTGCTGCTGCTGATCGCCATCATGGTGACGTACGCGGTCCTGGGCATGTTGTACGAGAGCTTCATCCACCCGCTGACCATCCTCAGCGCCCTGCCCTTCGCCGGGTTCGGGGCCGTCGCCACGCTGATGATCTTCCGGGTGGACCTGAGCCTGTACGCCTTCGTGGGGGTCATCATGCTCATCGGCCTGGTCAAGAAGAACGGGATCATGATGGTGGACTTCGCCGTGGAGGCCCAGCGCTCCCGCGACCTGACACCGACGCAGGCCATCCACGAGGCTTGCCTCATCCGCTTCCGCCCCATCATGATGACGACGATGTCCGCTCTGATGGGGACGCTGCCGATCGCGCTGGGCTTCGGCACCGGCGCCGAGTCGCGCCGCCCGCTGGGCCTGGCGGTCGTGGGCGGCCTGCTGTTCTCGCAGCTGGTGACCCTGTACGCCACGCCGGTCTTCTACGTCTCCATGGATTCCCTGGGCGCCCGCCTGGCCCGTTGGTTCGGCGCGAGCAAGGGGGCGCACGCCCCGGCGATCGGGCGCGGCGCGCCGGCGCCCCTGCCCATTGAGCACAACGGCGCGATCATTCCGCGTTGAGCGCCGCGAGGGCGGCACGCCGCCGCGCTCTACATGAGTAGGGGCCCGCTCAGGCGCGGGCCGCTGTGCCGCCTTGCGGCTGGGGCTCACTCGTGGCCAACGATCAGTACGCCCGCGCCGCGGAGGGCGTCGTTCTTGAGCGCGATGAGCGCCTCGTTCGCGTCCGCCATCGGGAAGGTGCGCACCCGGGTCCGCACAGGGATCCGTGCCGCTTCCTGGAGAAAGGCCCGGCCGTCCTCTCGCGTGTTGTTGGCCACGCTGCGCACGGTCCGCTCGTGATACAGGAGGTCGTAGTCCATCGCGGGGATCGGGCTCATGTGGATACCCCCGAGGACCAGCGTGCCACCCCTGTCCAGCGCGCCCAGCGCCGCGGGAACAAGCGGCCCCGCCGGCGCGAAGATGATCGACGCGTCCAGCGCCACCGGCGGCCGGTCGGTGGCCCCGCCCACCCACGCCGCGCCGAGTTCCGCCGCCAGAGCCTGGTGCCGCTGGCGATCGCGCGTGCACACGTACACCTCGGCGCCGCGCGACCTGGCCAACTGGATCACCACGTGCCCCGCGGCCCCGAACCCGTACAGTCCGAGCCTTGCCCCCGCCCATCCCCCGGGGCGCTCGCCCAAGCCCGTCAGCCGGAGCGCCCGGAACCCGATGATCCCCGCGCAGAGCAACGGCGCGGCCTGGGCGTCATCGAACCGCGCCGGGATCGGATAGACGAACGCCGCTGGCGCGGTGACCAACTCGGCGTAGCCGCCGTCCACCGTCCAGCCGGTGAACTCCGCCCGCTCGCACAGGTTCTCGCGCCCCGCGCTGCAGAACCGGCAGACGCCGCACGTCCGGTGCAGCCAGGGCACGCCCACGCGGTCGCCGACCCGCATCCCCTCGACTCCCGCGCCGAGCCCCGTGATGACGCCGACGACCTGGTGGCCCGGGATGAGCGGCAGCCGGCGCGCCGGCAGTTCCCCCTCGACCAGGTGCAGGTCCGTGCGGCAGACCCCGCACGCTCGCACACGGACGAGGACATCACCCGCGCCCGGCACGGGGTCCGGCGCCTGGGTCCATGCCAGTGGGTGCGTCTCCAGCGCACGCGGCTGTCTCAGCACCGCCGCCTTCATGTCGCCAGTCTACGTGGCCCGAGCGCGCCCGCGGGCCATCGGGACAGTCGCCCGGACCCCCCTCTTGAGGCTATCACGGCGGCGCCGTCTTGGCCGCCGGGGCGCGAGCCGTCAGCGAATACAGGGTTCCTTCCCTCTAGCCGCCCAGCCCCGGGGGTGCCCAAATTGGAGCAAGGACAACGGGGCGTGGTGAACCGGCACGGGGGAACAAGCGTGCGCTCGCGAGGAGTTCAAGCCGATGCCACACATCGCGGCGAAATCTGACGCGCAGATCCAGGCTGATGTACTTGACGAACTGCAGTGGGACCCGCGCGTCGATTCAACGGAAGTGGCGGTGCGCGTACGGAACGGGGTCGCGACGTTGACGGGAACGGTCGAGAGTTATGCGATGGGGCTGGCGGCCGGTGAAGCCGCGCGACGTGTCTACGGCGTGGTGAAGGCCGCCAACAAACTCGTCGTGCAGATCCCGGGGCCCTCCAAGCGCACCGATGCAGAACTGGCCAAAGAGGTCCGGCAAGCGCTGGAGTGGGACGTCCTGGTGGCGCGTGAGCGCATTCGCGTCTTCGTGGTGCAGGGCTGGGTGACACTCACGGGCAACCTGGACACCTGCGCCCAGCGCGACGACGCCGGCACGGCGATCAGCCGCCTGGCGGGTGTGGCGGGGGTGAACAACGAGATCGTCGTGGCCGCACCGACGGTCGATCCCGCGCGGATCCGCGCGACCATCGAGCGGGCCTTGGCGCGCCGCGCCGACCACGCGGCACGACGGATCCACGTCACCGTCAGGGACGGCGTGGTCGCGCTCGAGGGCACGGTGCACTCCTGGTGCGACAAGAACGCCATCCAGCGAGCGGCCAGTTGCGCCCCCGGCGTCCGGCGGATCGACGACGGCCTCGTCGTTGACCCCTGGGCGTGACGGGGCACGACGGCGGCGTGTCCGCCGCCGGAGAACGAGCCGACCCTGAGTTCCTCGCGTGTGCTGAGGCGGGCGCTGCCGGCCGTCTCACGCCTCGACGAAGCCCTCGCGGATCGCGAATCGGATGAGGTCGGGCCCGGTGTGGATGTCCAGTTTGGACATGATCCGCTCGCGGTGTCCGTCGATCGTCTTGGCGCTGCGGCAGAGGGTCTTGGCGATCTCGGCCCGCGACATGCCGCGCCCGATCAGGCGTAGCACCTCCTGCTCGCGGGATGTCAGCGCGTCCGCCTTCGTTGTGGGCGGCCCCGCCTTGGCCTCGCGCCCGATCTTGATCGGCCGGCACCGCTCGGCCACCTTGGGGCCGAACGCGAACTCGCCGCGCGAGGCCTTGCGGATCCCCTCGATGATCGCCTCCGGCTCGTCGCTCTTGGAGAAGTACCCCCAGGCACCGGCTCGGAACGCGGACTCCACGTAGTGGTCGCGCACGTACGCGCTCAGGAAGACCACGCGTGTCTGCGGGCACTGGCGGTGGACGTCGTCCGCCGCCTGGAAGGGGTCCGGCCCCGGCATTTCGACGTCGAGCAGCACGATGTCGGGATTGAGGCGCTGTGCCTCCTGGACCAGCCCCTTGGCGGTCGAGAGCCGGCCGACGAAGGCCAGCCCGGGGTCCATCGCGAAGCGGGACTTGAGCCCGTCGACGAGGAAAGCGTGGTCGTCCACGCACAGCACACGCAGTGGTCGGTTGGTCACGTCCTGTCTCCTCTGGTTGCGGAGGTCGCCTCCGCGATCCCTTGGCGAATTTGCTCGAAGTCGTCCGTTTGCTCGATCGTGATGGCGCCGATCGCATTCCACGCGGGGCCGCCCCTGCCGAAGAGTATCACCCGGCGCTTGGGGTTTTCACGCAGGAAGCGCCTGGCGGCGTTCACCGCCCGGGTGGACGGCTCGGTCACCCACACCAGGCTGGTTCCGGGGTCGCCTCCCTTCGCCCGCTCCACGCGCAGGCCCGCGGACTCGAGGAAC
>JBGPGM010000292.1:0-4109 GCA_041483855.1 Phycisphaerae bacterium
CCACGGCCACGATGAACGTGTTGAGGATGATCGGGCCCGAGGCCGCCGGGCCGAACCGCCCGTGGACCTGGAGCATCCCGCCGAGGATCGCGGCGATGCAGACCAGGGGCATGAAGGGCAGCATGACCATGATCAGGCGCAGCGACAGGTCGCGCGTCGGCTCGTGCTGGGCCAGCATCAGCGTCAGCATCAGGACCACTTCGATCACGACCGTCAGGGCCCCGGTGCCCAGCCCAAGCAGGATCAATGTCAGCGAGGCGAAGCGGCCCGCGCCGGCGGGGTCGGCCTTTTCCGCGCTCGTGTACTCGGGGATGAACGCGGCCGACAGGGCCCCCTCGCCGAAGAGACGCCGGAACATGTTGGGGATGGCGAAGGCCGCGGCGAAGGCGGAGCCGATCGCGGTGTTGCCGAAGGTGTGGACGAGCATGACGTCGCGGACGAGGCCGCCGAGGCGCGAGAGGAGGGTCATCGCCGAGACGGTGCGGATGGCGCCGCCCAGGGCGCGGTGGGCGCGCTCGTGGGCGGCGGCGGCCAGCGGCGAAGGGGGTGGGGGTGGGGCGGCTCGGGTCACGGTGGTCTCGGTCACGGCACCCCCCCACTTCATCGGATGAACAGCGCCCACACGAGCAACAGCACCGGCGCGAGGATGACCATCGCCAGCGCGGCGTAGCCGAAGAACGACGGCATGCGGACCCCGGCGGACTCGGCGATGGCCTTGACCATGAAGTTGGGCCCGTTGCCGATGTACGTCATGGCCCCGAAGAAGACGGCGCCGAGGGAGACGGCCTCGAGCAGGACGGTCCCCTGGATGCGCACGGTGCGCCCGTCGGCGTGGACCACGTCGAAGGCGTTGGAGATGAACCGGGCCACGCCCTCGGCGCTCATGGGAAGGTGCAGAACGGACAGGGCGGTCTGGAGGAAGTTGAGGTACGTCGGGGCGTTGTCCAGCACGGCGCTCAGGGCGCCGCTGGCGAAATAGAACTGGGTGGGCGTCTCCAGGCCCAGGCGCGAACCATTGGCGGCCAGGTACGCCAGGGCCGGGGCCATCGTCAGGAAGATCCCCGCGAACAGGAAGCCCACTTCCTTCACGGGGTGAAACGTGAACCCGTTGGCCCGGTGGATCTCCGGGCGCGCCAGGCGGTAGGCGGCCACCGCGACGGCGATCTGGATCGCCGTGCCGATGGGCACGCCGGTGATCCCCACCAACGACTTGAGCAGCGGGTCGATGAAGACGCCCGCGACGATGAGGACCAGGCACACCAGGGCGGGTCCGCCCGAGATCGAGATCGCCGGCCCGGACGAAGGCGGGCGAGGCGCCCGCCCCACGGGCCGGCCCAGGAGCGAGTCGACGACAAGGAAGATGGCCAGCAGCGCCCCGATGGCCACGAGCCACATGGGCCCCAGCCGCTGAACCGTCCAGAGGAACGGAACGCCGCTCAGATAGCCCAGGTACAACGGCGGGTCGCCGATGGGCGTGAGGCACCCGCCGCAGTTGGACACGATGAAGATGAACATGACGACGTGGAACGCGCTGAGGCGCCCGGCATTCATCCGCAGGAACGGGCGGATGAGCAGCACCGAGGCGCCGGTCGTGCCGACGATGTTGGCCAGCACCGCCCCCCCTGCCAGCAGGAGGGTGTTGGCCAGGGGGGCAAGCCGGGGGGCGGGGCCGCGGATTTCGACGTGGACGCCGCCCGATACAACATACAACCCACCGACGAGGGCGAAGAAGGAGAGGTACTCGGTGGCGACGTGGAGCATGGCGTGACGGCCGTACTCGCCGAAGGCCGACAGGTAGTACGCCAGCATGAGCGAGCCGAGCAGGAGAGCGACATCGGCGAAGTGGCGCGTCCACAGCCGAGCGTGCAGCGCCGGCATGAGCGACATGGACGCGAGCATCGCCGCGAAGGGCACGAGCAGGACCAACGGAATGATGGGTTCGGCGGGGTGAGGGGCGCCGGGCGCGGCGTCGAGATCGGCCGGGCCGTCAGGGGCCAACTCGGTGACCGTGCCGTCGGGCGCGATCTGGTGGACGATCGGAGCAGCCGGTCGCTGGCTCCGCGCCGCGCCGGCCGGCGCGTACTGCGCGGGGAACACCATCGCCAGGACAACTCCCAGCGCAGCGCCGACCAGCGTGGCGATGGCCCATGACTTTGGGCCGCCCAGGTCGGAGCGGTGGTCGGGTTGGTTGGGTTCGTGGGGCATCGGTCCGGGGTCGGCTCCGAGTCGGTCGCACCGGCGAGTGTGCGTCCCAGTATCGTCACCCGGCACTGCGCGTGCCGCCGGGGGGACCGGGCGGGGCTGATCGCGGGCGCACCGCCGCCGCGGCGGCGACAATGACGGCCACGATCCCGATGCCCAGCACGTTGGCTCCGAAGTCGTCCCACGCCGCGTGGCGCTGCACGATCGGGATCGCCTGGGCTGATTCATCAGCGCCCGCGAAAGCGATCGCGATGACCGCGGCCTTCAATACCGTTCCAAGGCGCAGCGCCGGGCCCAGGTACCCGCTGGCCAGCAGCAGCGCCGTCCAGAGGCCGAAGGTGCCCGCGTGGATCAGCAGGTCCGGACGTTCGACCAGGATCGGCGTGATCGTGAGGTTGGGCCAGAGGGTCGCGGTCAACAGGGTCGCCGTGTAGACCCAGAAGCCCGCGCGGCGCACGCGCTGCGATGCCGGAGGTTCCCGTGCGCTCGTCACGCACCGGCCTCGGCGCGCCGGGAATCGATCGGAGCGACGGTGACGATCGGGGGCAGGGGCGCGGGGAGCGGGGCCTCGCGCGGGCGCGAGCCTGCCTCGGGCACGCTCACGCCGAGCCGGCCGAGCATTTCGTCCCACTCGGCGACGATGTGCTCGGCGAGTTCCAGGTAGTCGGCGGCGCCGGGGCAGCCGGGCGCGTAGTCGAAGATCGTCTGGCCGAACGAGGGGCACTCGGCGAGCTTGATGTTGCGCCGGATGGCGGGACGGTAGACGCGGGCGCCCTTCCACGGCGGGGGCGGCTCCTGGGTTCGGGCGGCGTCGAAGAAGGCCTCCAGGTCGTCCACGACCTCGCGCGAGTGCATGGTGTTGGCGTCGTGCATGCACAGGATGACGCCGGTGACGCGCAGACGCGGGTTGGCCGCGCCGGCCACCAGGCCAACCGTCTCCAGGAGCTTGCTCACGCCTTGGAGGGCCAGGAAGTGGGCCTGCATGGGGATGAAGACCTCGCGTGCCGCCGACAGGCCGTTGATCGTCAGCAACCCCAGCGACGGCGGGCAGTCGATGAGGATGTAGTCGTAGTCGCCCTGGGCGGCCTCGAGAGCCGAGCGCAGGCGGGCACGCCGGTCGGAGGCGTCGGCCAGTTCCGTCTCGGCCGCGGCCAGGTCGGTCTCGGCGGGCACGAGCCAGAGGCCGCCATTGACGGGGCGCACCACGTCGGAGAGCGGGACGGTCGGGTCGAGCAGCAGGTCGTAGACGGTCGGCCGGTCCGGCGCGGCGGATGCGCCGAGGTGGAGGGTCGCGTGTGCCTGGGGGTCCAGGTCGACGATCAGGACGCGCCGCCCCAGGCGGGCGATGGCCGCGCCGAGGTTAACGGTTGTCGTGGTCTTGCCCACCCCGCCCTTCTGGTTCATCAGCGCGATGGTGCGCACGGGTTTCGCCGCCGGGTCGGGCATGGGGGCAGTATAGAAGTCAGGCCTGGCCCGGCCGAGGGGCCGGGGCGGCACCGGTGGGCGCGGGGTGTGCGCCGGGAGGCGCGGCGATGCCATTGGTGTCGGCTGGAGCGGCGGGCGCGTCGGGGGGCAGCGGAACCGGCCCACCCACTGCCCCCGCGCCGGCGGCCTGTCGCTCCTGCTGTTCGCGCCGGCCGGACTTCAGGGCCGTCACGCCGATGAACGACGCGATGATGAGCGCCAGGACGTACGTGATGCGCCCTCGCCCCTCGCTCAGGGCCACGCCCAGCGCGGCGAACGCGATCGCGATGGCGTAGAGCACCAGCACGGCCCCCTTGACGCCCAGGGCCCGCCGGAGGATGTGGTGCAGGTGCTGGTCGTCGGCGTCGCTGATGGCCCGGCCGGACATCTTGCGCCTTACGATCGCCAGCGTGGTGTCGATGATCGGGATCGCGTAGATGATC
>JBGPGM010000293.1:0-4107 GCA_041483855.1 Phycisphaerae bacterium
CTCCTGGTCCGCCGGCACCAGCGGCCCCGTCCGCGGCAAGGTCGTCAAGGAGCCCGAGACCGAGGAACAACTCGCCACCACCCTCTCCGACGTCCGCGGCGCCTGGATGCTCGCCAAGGCCCCGCCGCCGCGCGGCACGCTCGACGCCACCCGCCAGCAGCGCGGCGACACCGTCGATGAACTCAAGCAGGCCATCCGCAAGCGCCTCATGGAGGCCGGCGCCTTCGGCTTCATCGCCCCCGTCCGCAACGAACTGGTCATCACCGGCGGCGCCCGCGCCTGGCGCGAACTGGACCTGGACAAGATGTCCCCCGAGGTCAACGTCCGCATCCGCCGGTCCGACTACGACTACATCAACTCGCGCCTGGCCGACGGTGTCCCCATCGAGGTCGAGTTCAGCTGCGCCTGCACGCTCACCCGCGGCCCGTTCCCCGTCTACAACACCGTCGCCGAGATCCCCGGCACCACCTGGCCCGACCAGGTCGTCATCGTCTCCGCCCACCTGGATTCCTGGGACGGCCCCGGCTCCGAAGGGTGTACCGACAACGGCTCCGGCACCGTCGTCACCCTCGAGGCCGCCCGCATCCTCATGGCCGCGGGCGCCAAGCCCAAGCGCACCATCCGCTTCATCGACTGGACCGGCGAGGAGCAGGGCCTGCTCGGCTCGCGCGAGTACGTCAAGCAGCACGAGTCCGAACTCCCCGGCATCTCCGCCGTCCTCGTCGACGACGGCGGGACCAACCCGGAAAGCGGCCTGCCCGCCGCCGAGAACATGGTCCCCATGCTCGCCGCCGCCACCGCCCCCGTCAACGGCGTCTTCTACAGCGACACCGACAAGAAGTTCCTCAACGTCAACATCCGCAACACCGGCAACCGCATCGCCACCCACGGCGCCAGCGACCACGCCTCCTTCAACAAGGTCGGCGTCCCGGGCTTCTTCTGGGACGAGGGCGGTCGCGCCGACTACAACCACACCCACCACACCCAGTACGACTCGCTCGACGCGGCCATCCCCGAGTACCTCGTCCAGTCCTCCACCTGCGCCGCCATCACCGCCTACAACCTCGCCTGCGCCGACTCCCTCCTGCCCCGCGAGCCCAAGCCCGAGCCCAAGCCCGACGCCGACAAGCCGAAGCCGCCCGCTTCCGCGCCGTGACCGAGGCCCGTTCCCCGCGCCCCGCCGGATACACTGCTCCTCATGGCCGTCGAACGCCTCGTCTCACCCAAGGCCGACGTTGACGGCGATCAGCGCAACTGGTCGCTCCGTCCCCGCTGCATGGCCGAGTACGTCGGCCAGACCGACCTCATCGAGCGCCTTGCCATCACCATCCGCGCCGTCCGCCAGCGCAACGAGCCCATGGAGCACGTCATGCTCCACGGACCCCCCGGCCTGGGCAAGACCACCCTCGCCTTCGTCATCGCCCAGGAAATGGGCAGCCGCGTCCACACCACCAGTGGCCCCGCCCTCACCCGCGCCACCGACCTCGTCCGCGCCCTGACCACCCTCGAACCCAACGACGTCCTCTTCATCGACGAGATCCACCGCCTCCCCGCCGCCGTCGAGGAGTTCATCTACCCCGCCATGGAGGACTTCCGCATCGACGTGCCCGTCGAGTCCGGCCTCAGCGCCCGCACCGTCCAGATCCACCTCAAGCCCTTCACCCTCATCGGCGCCACCACCCGCGCCGGCCTCGTCTCGGCCCCGCTCCGCTCCCGCTTCGGCATCACCCACCACCTGCGCTACTACGACACCGACGAACTCCTGCTCATCCTCAAACGCTCCTGCTCCCTCCTGACCGTCACCGCCGACGACGACGGCACCCTCGGCCTGATCGGCCGCCGCTCGCGCGGCACGCCCCGCATCGCCAACCGCCTCCTCCGCCGCGTGCGCGACTACGCCCAGGTCAAGTCCGACGGACGCATCCGCCTGCCCATGGTCGAAGAGGCCCTGGCCCTGGAGGGAGTCGACGCCCTGGGGCTCGACGCGCTCGACCGCGCCTACCTGCGCATCATCGCCCGCACCTACGACGGCGGCCCCGTCGGCCTCGAGGCCGTCGCGGCCACCATGAACGAGGACGCGGGCACGCTCGAAGACGTCGTCGAGCCCTACCTCCTCCAGATCGGCTTCCTGGCCCGCACCCGGCGCGGGCGCATGCTCACCCGCGCCGGCGCACAGCACCTGGGCGTGCCGCCGCCCTCGGCCCAGACGCTCGCCGACGCCGGGCTCTTCGAGCCCTCCGAAGTTCCTTCCTGATCCCCACCCCGACCCCCCCGACACGCTCAGGTCTTAGCAACCTGCTTGCCCGTCTTGGGCGCCTTGGGCGCCTTGGCCGCTTTGGGCACCACCGCCAGCAGGTCCTCCTCCGTGAACAGGATGCTGCTGCAACTCACGCAGCGCGTCAGCCGCCCCGACAGCATCGCGCTGACCGTCTCCACCGGCAGCGTCATCATGCACGCCGTGCACGAATACTCGTGGTTCCGCCGGTCCAGCACCTCCACCGACGCCATCGCATCGTCCCCTCGCTGCTTGATCAGCAACTCCAGCGTCTTGATCGTCTCCGCCGGGATCCCCGCGGCCAGGGCCACTCGCTGCGCCGTCAGTTCCGCCACGCGGTCCTTGATCTCCGCCTCCTTGGTCTTGCGGTCCGCCTCGGCGTTGGCCACCATCCGCGCCCGTTCCGCCCGCTGCTTGCCCAGTTCGGTCGCCTGCTGCTCGAGCTGCTCCACCTTGCCCATCGCCTCCAGCGCCGTCTCCTCGAACGACGTCTTGGATTCCTTGAAGTGGTTCAGCTCCGACAGGAAGGCGTTGTATTCCTTCGCCGTCTTCGCGGCGTTCATCTGGTCGCGCAGCGTCGCCATCTTCGTTTCCAGCAGCGCCGCCTCCCCCTCGTCGTTGACCCCCGACGCGCGCAACTGCTTGACCTGCAGGTCGATCGCCCCCTTCTTCTCGTCGATCTCCCGCAGCGCTCCCTGCTGCACCGCCAGGAAGCGCTCGGCCGCGTCCAGCCTGCTCCGTAGCCCCCTCAACTGTTTGTCAACCCGGAACACCTTCAGCAGTTGCGATGTCACGCTCATCCAGTACTCCGCCCTTTGCCGCCCGCTCCTGCCGCCGCGATCTGTCTATTCTACCACCCCCGCCGCCTTCCGGCACGCCACCAGCGCGTTTCAGCCCGCCTGAAGCAGCCAGTACGCCAACGGCGCGGTTAGTAGCAGCGAATCCAACACGTCCAGGGCACCCCCAAACCCCGGGATCGCCGTGCCGGAGTCCTTCAGCCCCGCGTCCCGCTTGAGCAGGCTCGCCATCAGGTCCCCCGCCTGCCCCACCACGGCGAACAGCACCCCACCGGCCGCGCCCTTCCACAGATTCAGCCTCATCTCCGCCTCGTCCGTCCCGGTCGCTCGCAGCACCGCCACCGCCGCCAGGCCGATAACCGCGGCAAGGACCGCGCCCCCCGCCAGACCCTCCCACGTCTTGCCCGGGCTCAGCCACGGGATCAACTTGTGCCGCCCGATGGCCCGCCCCGTGGCGTACGCCCCGATGTCGCACGATTTGACCACGCTCACCACCGCCAGCACCACCCACGCGCTGTGCTCGCGCCGCAGCGCCATCAACATCCCCAGCATTAACCCGGGATATGCGAACGCCAGCAACGCCGCCGCGCCCGCCCCCGCCGCGCCCCGCGTGGTCCGCGTCCGGCACCGCTCCAGCAGCGCCAGCACCAGCACCCCTATCGACGCCGTCGCCGCCGCCGCCATGCCCGCCAGCGCCGTCATCCGTTCCAGCGGCAGCAACCAGGGCGCCGCCGTCCCCGCCATGACCGCCACCGTCAGCACCACCCGCGACGGGCGCAGCCCCGCCTGCGTCAGCAGCCCCGTCAACTCCCACGCCAGCATCGCCCCCGCCGCCAGCAGCACCACCAGCATCACGATCCCCGGGGCCAGGCCGTACGCCGGCGCACCGCGCCCCACCCACTGGTCCAGCGCGCCCAGCGCAAACATCCCCCCCCACATCCCCAGCCCGGTGACGAGTCGGTATCGGAGCACGGCCAGAATGTAGCGACTTGTCCCCGGCGCGGCCGGGCGTTCAGGGCCCCCCCCCCCCCCCCC
>JBGPGM010000294.1:0-4103 GCA_041483855.1 Phycisphaerae bacterium
GCCGTCAACGACCGTGGCCGCGATGGCCGCCGCGGCCACGGTTCCGTAACGAACCCAGGCCTGGCCGTCGGTCAGGCGCAGGAACCAGACGAGATTGGCGAGCGTGACGATGGCGGCGAGGCCGACGATGCCGACCCAGAGGGGCTCGCCGCCGGTGCCGCCGACCCAGGTGTGGATCAGGGCCATGCCCAAGGCGATGCCAGCCGCCATCGCGCCGAGCCAGCGCCAGTGGCGCCGGTCCCCGCCGCCGACGCCCATGAGGCTGAGCGCCCCCAGTCCACCCAGCCAGGCGACCGAGCCTGCGGTGTCCCAGAGGCGCCACTTGGGTGGTGGGAGCGCCGGTGTCGGCCACCACAGCGCGAGCAGGCTGACGACAAATGCCGCTCCGCACAAAGTGAGGCCGACCTGCCCGGCGAGTCGTCCGCCCTTCCAGTTCATGATCCGAAGGAACGCCATGCCGGGCACGGCGGCCGCGCCCAGAAGAAGCATGGTGACGGCCAGTTCTTCCTCGAATCGGAACCCGACCACCACGTCGGCCCAGATCAGCGCCATTGCCAGGGCGAACTCGACGATGATCGCCCCCATGCCCAGCAATCCGGCGGCGCGGGCCTTGGCCCGGTCCACCAGGAGCGAGGTGGGGATCATGAGCCCCGCGCCCGCGGCCGCGGTGAAGCCCATCGCCGTCATCCGCCACATATGGAAGCGGTCGGCAAAGAGGATGGCGGCGACGCCGGCTACAGCCGAGAGGGCCAGGAACCAGAGCATCGCCTTGAGGAACGTTCGTCGCAGTTCCATGGGTCTACCCGAGGTCACGGGCTGCGAGGCGGCGGGGCTCCCGTGCTCCCCGGGCGGTCATCCTACCGTCCGTCCGACTGCCGGGCGTGGACGCGGAGAGGCGGGGTCGGCGGGGTTCTGCGGCCACGAGGCGCCTCGCCCGACGGGGATCGCGGTGTGATAGAATGAACAGGGCGGCGAGCAGGCGTCGGGTTCTGTTTCGGAGGGCGTGTTCGGGACAGGCATCCGAGGCGGGTGGGCGGGCAATACCCTTGGATGAATGGGCGTGCCGCTCCACGAGTTGCACCACCGCCGATGGGGGTGACGCATGTGTCGCCTTCCTTGCTAGCGTCGGGGGCCAGGACCGATTGGAGGAACCGGTTGGGAGGCGCTCACGTCATGTCGGGCGGATCGGCGACGGACAAGCAGCGGTTGGCTGTCAAGCCGCCGGATCCTTCCGTTCAGGTCGCCGATCCGGCAGTCCGTGGCGAGGGGGACGTGGTTGCCGACCTGCTCATCGTGGTCTTGAACTACCGGACGCCGGACCTGACGATCCAATGCCTCGCGTCGCTGGAGCCCGAGGTCCGCTCCGTTCCCCAAACCAGGGTCGTGGTCGTCGACAACAACTCGGGCGACGGCTCGGTCGCCCAGATACGCCAAGTGGTCCACGCCCGCGGCTGGACCGCCTGGACCCGCGTGCTGCCTTTGCCGCACAACGGGGGGTTCGCATGGGGCAACAACCGGGGCATCGAGGCCGGCTGGCCGGCGCGCCACGTGCTACTCCTCAACAGCGACACGATCGTCCACCCCGGCTGCCTGGCACACTGCATGGGCGTCATGGATGGCGACGCATCGATCGGCGCGATGAGCTGCCGGCTGCTCAACCCCGACGGTTCCATCCAGAACACCGCCCGTCGGTTCCCGACGCCGCTGCGGCTAAGCGTCGCGGCCACCGGTCTTCCGTGGTATTTGCCGCGACTCTTCGGGTGGGCCCAGATCGAGTACGAGAACTGGAACCCGGCCCGCGATCGCCGAGACCCGGGCTGGGTCGCCGGCGCCTTCCTCCTAGTGCGCGCCGACTTGATGGCGCGCCTCGGTGGCTTGGACGAAGAGTTCTTCTTCTACGGCGAGGACATCGACTTCTGCCACCGCGTCTGGCGGAGCGGGCTGCGCTGCCATTATGACCCTGCTGTCTCCATCACGCACCTGGGCGGGTGCTCGTCCGATCCGACCCGGATGGACCAGTCGGCGCGCTCCAGGCACCATTGGCGGGGGCGATACCTGGTCCAACGGAAGTGCTATGGGCTGCTGGCCGCGGCGTGGGTGCGGGTGGTGGATGTCGTGGCCTGCGCCGCCCGAGTGTTGTGGCTGCGCCTGAGGCGGCGTCGGTCCGATCCCCGGTACCAGGACTTGCGCTGCTCCCTGGCCATGATCCTGCGCTCGCTGGAGCCCGTGCCGCAGCGGCGGAAAGGCGTTGACCGGTGTGGTGTCTGACCGAGTGGTGGGCGGTGCTGGGTGTCCAGTGAAATCGACCAGCGTCGTGCCGTGAAGAGGACAACGATGGAGAGCGGGCGCGACAGGGTGGCCGGTTCGGCGGAGAACGCCCGGGTGCGGTCCAACCAGGTTCTAGTGGGGTCCGCGGACCCGGCGCCCGAAGCGCCCGAGCACGGATCGAGCGGCACCGGCGCTGCATCCCGCTGGTACGTCGTCCAGACGAAGAGCCGCCAGGAAAAGGCGCTGGCGTTGGACCTGGAGAAGCGCCGCATCCACTTCTTCCTGCCCTTGGTCAACGCGGTCCGATACTACGGGAAGCGCAAGTTCCGGGTGCAGATCCCGCTGTTCCCGGGGTACATGTTCCTGCGCGGCACGGTCGAACAGACGTACGCCTGCGATCGTACGGACCGAGTCGCCCGGGTCATCAAGGTGGAGGACCAAGCCCGTCTGGACGAGGAGTTGCGGCAGATCCGCACAGCGCTGGCACGCGATGCGCCTCTGCAACCATGCCCCGCGATGCGGGGCGGTACGCCGGTTGAAGTGACTTCGGGTCCGTTCCGAGGCATCCGAGGTATCGTGGACCATTCGGTGCGGCGTGATCGTCTGATCCTCCAGGTCGATCTGATCGGCAGAGCGGCTTTGTTGGAGATCGATCGGTCCCTGCTCCGGCCGATGACGTGACCAAGGCGGTCCAATCACCGGCGAAATCGTCGTTCATTGGAGAAGCATCTGCGGGCGGCGCGCAGTTGACGGGGGCGGAGCCTTGCCAGATCGAGGCATGACGAAGGCGGATGCGGAGAAATGTTCGCTTTATGATAGGCATGGCAGGGTGGAATCCGCCCTCTAGCTGGGGGAATCATCGGATGTTGTTGGCGCTGTGGCGGTGGGGCGGAAGGTCCGATATAAGCACCTGGCGGCAAGTTGGCGGGGTGGGGCAGGCTGAGGAAGAGCGTCAGAATCTGTGAGATGGAACCCTGCTCACACACCCGTCGCCGGGGACCGAAATCGCCTGTGATGTACCCGCAAGTTCAGGAGTCCGTGATGGTTAGCCCCAAACCGATATTGAGCACCGCGCTGGGGCTTGTGCTCTGCTTTGGCTTGGGTGGCGGGCAGAGCGATGTCCCCGGGCCACCGAGCGCTGGGGTGCCGGGTAGCGCAGTCTTGACCAAATATCTACCGAATGGACAGCCACCGCCAGAGCACGGAGCCGCGGTGCGGCTGGAACGCGTGGTGACGGTGCTGTCGGACGGGTCGCGGCTGGTGCGGACCGTGGGAGTGCCGGCGAGTGCTCCCGGTGGGGCCCCGCAGGATAGCGGCAGCGTCGGCGGCATCTCGGTCCCGAACTCGGCAAGCGCCGGCACATCGAGCCGGAGCCCCGCGCCGGCCGGCTTGTCCATCAAGCCCGGCGCGAGCGGCCAACATGCTTCATCGTCCGCATCGACCGACGCGGCCGGGAAGAAGGGCGGATCGACCCAGGGCGAGGGGGGAGCGGCCGGCGGTGCGGCGGACGACTCGAACAACAAGGCCGGCAATGGCGTGAGCCGACGGTCGAAGCGGATTTCGCGGGGCATCGGGGGCCAGACCGGCGCGAACCAACCTGCCAGCGCGCCCGGCGCGGCGCCAGAGACGACCGGCGGAGCCGCGGGGGAGACGCCGGGCGATGGCAAGGGCAGCAGCGGGGGCGCGGCCTCGGCCGGGGACGCCCTGCCGGCCGCGCCTGCATGGGTGAGGAGGCTCAGGGCCGGTCCGCCGCCGGCGCCCCGGGGTACCCAGGCGCGACTGGGAGCGGCCTGGGCGCCGCAGCGGCTCGGGGGCGTGGTGACCGGAGCCGCTCC
>JBGPGM010000295.1:0-4099 GCA_041483855.1 Phycisphaerae bacterium
AACTGCCTGGAGTGCCGGCTCCCCCCCGGACTCACCTCGAATCAGAGCCGCCCCCCGAGGGCCGGCAGCCCCCGGGCGTCCGCGCCTGCGGCGACCCCGCCCGCGAGAGGGGGACATTCCATGAAGCGTCGCGCTCCGGCCTTCGTTCACCAGTTTCCAGGCAGTCAAACCTCCAGTGAAAGGAATCCCCGATGAAGCGTTGGATCGTCGCTCGTGTTCTGGTATCGATCATGGTGTGCGCGGGATTGGCCCAGATCGCCAGTTCTGGCCCGCCCTCCTCGGGCCAGCCCGCCGTCTTCCCCACCAACTCCAAACCCTTCGGGAGCACCTACGCGCAGTGGTCGGCGAGGTGGTGGCAGTGGGCGCTGGCACTGCCCGTGGACGGGCACCCCTTCCTGGATTCCCCGGACTTCCAGGTTGCCGAGGGCCAATCTGGGAACGTGTGGTTCCTGGGCGCGCCCCTACCCGGCCCGACCGTGCGCACGTGCACGATCCCGGCCGGCAAGGCCCTGTTTGTCGGATTGAACAACTCGGAATGGTCCAGCCTGGAAGGCTTCGCCACCGAGGCGGAGCAGAGGGCGAACGCGGTATTCTTCGGCGACCACATCCGGGGCGTCTTCTTCACGCTCGACGGCGTGCCCGTCGCCAACCTGAGCGATTTCCGATTCCAGTCGCCGCAGTTTACCTTCACGGCTCCCACTCCGTGGATCTTTGGTGACACGGGGGGAACAGGTACTTCCGTGGCCGACGGGTACTACGTCTTCGTGGAGCCGCTGCGTGCCGGCCAGCACGTTCTCCATTTCGGCGGCGAGTTCCACTTCGCCACCTCGGAAGGGGATCCCTTCGACTTCGACGCAGCGCTCGACATGACCTACAACCTGACCGTGGCCCCGTAAGCCCATCCGCACGACCAACCCGTCTGCGCCGGCCCACCGGCCTGTGCAGATGATTCCTCCCCGCACCCAGCGGCGCCCTCGACGAGCACGTAGACACGGGCGCCAAAGCCCACATGCCCATCTGCCAGCCGGGGACGCCCTGGGAACGGCTGTGCCTCATGGGGCGAACGAATCACTCTTAGATTCAGGATGCCGCGCGAGCCTACAGGTTCCCCCGCTTCGCTTGCTCCAGCTCCAGCGCCTCGAACAAGGCCTTGAAGTTCCCCTTGCCGAACGACTGGCTGCCGCGCCGGCAGATGATCTCGAAGAAGAGCGTCGGGCGGTCCTGCAGCGGCTTGGTGAACAGTTGCAGCAGGTAGCCGTCCTCGTCGGCGTCCACCAGGATGCCCAGGTCCTTGATCTTCCGATGGTCCTCTTTGACGCCCGGCTTGCCGTGGGCCTTGAGCATCGGCTCGACGCGCTCCCAGCACTTGGCGTAGTAGGCCTCGGGGATCGTCAGGAAATCGACGCCGCGCCGGCGGAGTTCGGCGATCGATGCCAACTCATCGTCGGTGCGCAGGGCCAGGTGCTGCACGCCGGGGATGTTATTGTGCCAGTCCAGGTACTCCTGCACCTGGCTCTTGCGCTTGCCCGCAGCCGGCTCGTTGATCGGCATCTTGATCAGGTGATTGCCGCTGGCCATCACCTTGGACATCAGGGCGGAATAGTCGGTCGAGATGTCCTTGTCGTCGAACGTCTTGAAGAGTTTGAACTCCAGCACGTTCTCGTACCAGGCGACCCAGTGGTTCATCTTGCCGAGTTCGACGTTGCCGACGAGGTGGTCGGTGAACTTCAGGCCGCACGGGTGCTTGCGGTTGAAGTCGTTGAGTGCGAACGACGTGACGGAGGCGAACCTGGGCATGAAGGGCCCGCCGTTCTTGACGCCGGTCAGGGCGTACCGGCCGGTGCGGGAAACAAACGAGTGGATGACCTCGCCGTAGGTCTTGATCCCCGCGCACACGACCGTGCCCTTGTCATCGGCGAGTTCGACGGGCTCGTAGGCGGAGGCGCCCCCGTTCTTGATCGCCCGCTCGTAAGTGGCCTTGGCGTCGTGAACCGTGAACGCCACGTCCTTGACCCCATCGCCATACAACTCTACGTGCCGGGCCGACGGGTGGTCCTTGGACAGGCCGGTGGTCAGGACAAAGCGGATGTTCCCCTGGGTGAGCAGGTAATGGGCCGCGTCGCGTGAGCCGGTTGTCAGGTCCGCCACCTGCTCGACGGTGAAACCGAAGGTGGAAGCATAGAAATACGCCGCCTGCTTGGCGTTGCCGCAGTAGAAGCGGACATGGTCAACGTCGATCAGTTGGAGCGGGTCGGTGGTCGGAAGCGGAGCGGCTTTGGGCTGCTTGGTTTGCTTGGTCTGCTTGGTGGGAGCCGTGGTCATGGGTCCATCTCCGGGAACTTGGCGGGGCGCAGGCCGAGGCGCGGCCAGCACAGTCAGGCGGCGCGGTCCGCGCTGCGCTCGGCGTTCTGATTATACGGGTGGGGCGACGGGGGCAGACGCGGGCGTGCGCGGGCGGGTCCGAGCGCGGCTTGGCCACGCCGGCAACGAGCCGGCGCGCTTCGTCGGCGTGCCGCGAGGCGCAATCTCGGCCGACCGTTGAACGGTTTATGTACGGATTGACATCCGGGCTTCCGGTTGCCAAGCGGAGCGGCATTTGCCTACACTTGGCCCCAAATCGGCCGGATAGCCGATCAGGGAACCTGGCCCGATTTCTCGGCAACGCGGGGTGGAGTGGAAAGGATCGGGCCAGTTCAGTCACGGAGGGGGTTGGCGTAGCGATCAGGCTCGGTCGTTGGAGCCGGTCTGGCTATGGCCGCTGGGTGCGCAAGGAAGTCCGACGGATGGTTAATGTCGAACGCCCGAAAGTCGGCCCCTACGTTCTGATGAGGGCGCTCGCGCCCGGCCGGCTGGCGGCCCGATGGCTGGCCTTGAACGAGGTCGATCAATCGAGCCACGTCGTGTACCGCTTCCCGATCTGTCACGACAAGGCGGAGCAGCGCCGGTTCCTTTCGGCGGTTGGGGCGGCCAGCGCCCTTTTCCATGAGCACATCCTCAGGGTCGAGCAGTTCTCCTTTGATGTCGCCGGGCGACCGTGGGTGGTCGCCCCCTTCATCGGCGACGTCGGCGGCCTGATGACCCTGGGGCGGCTCCTGCGGGACAAGGGCGGGCTGATGTCGCCCGACGAGGCGGAGCGGGCCGTCACCCAGGTGCTCGAAGCCAGCGATCATGCCGTCGGCGTCGGCCAGCACCACGGTCCGATCGCGTTGGACGAGGTTCTCGTCGGCCGTCACGGCAGCCTGTTCATAGAGTTGTACGGCATGGCGCGCGGCCTCAAGGGCCTGACCCGCGGCAACTCGGAACTGGTGCGCGACGAGGTGCTTTCGATCGTCGAGATCGCCTACCAACTCTTGACCGGCCTGCGGGCGGACGAGCCTTTGATCCCCGCCGGGCGGCTCGTCAAGCGGCTCGATCCCCGCTGGGACGCCTGGCTGGATCAGGGGCTGGATCCGTCGGGCGGCTTCGCGACCGCTTCCGAGGCGCTGGCGGCGTTGCCGGGGCGCGTCGAGCGGACCGAGGTCTACCGCCCGGCCGTGAACGTGCGGTCCATGCTCTGGCGGCTGCGAACAGCACGCTGAGCCGGCACGTCAACGTCTCAAACGACCACCCGCAGAACCCGGCGCTGCCGACTACGGCGGCCCCCCATGTGGGGTGGGCGCCGGCGGCCCCGTGAAGCCGCGGGGAGTTACCTTTGTCCGCAACGCCTGGAACCGGTCGAACTGGCTGGCCGTCAGCCGGTCGCCGAACCGCCTGACGATCGCCTGGACGATGTCCGGCGCGTGCGGCAGGGCGATGGCGCGCTCCAGCCCGTCCAGCCAGGCATCGGCCGGGGCGCCCAGGCCCGCGGCGTCGTCAAGTCGGTTGAGCCAGAGCAGCGCCACGGTCCGTAGCGAGGCGGTCACCCGGCGATCGACATGGGCGCGGAGCGAAGCCAGGGAGTCCAGGGCGTCCAGCGTCGCCGCGGGCTTGCCCAGGTCCAACCGTGTGCGGGCCAGCAGGAGCAGGCCGGCGACCGTGGACGAGTCCTGGAGCAGGGAGGACGACCCGGGGCGCAGCATCGAGCGCGCCGACGGCGAGGCGAAGCGCTCGAGGATGGCCT
>JBGPGM010000296.1:0-4093 GCA_041483855.1 Phycisphaerae bacterium
CGCCCCCAGCGCGCTCCGCAACCCCAGGATCGCCTCCGCGTCCATGCACACCGCTCCTTTCCCTCGGGCGCTCACGCCCAACGGAGAAGGTCGGCTGTCTCACGCTATTTTCTTGAGCAATTCCTGCGTTGTAGTGCTAGCTGGAACCACGGCGGCAACCGTCCGGGTGCGCCAATCCGCCGTCCTTCTTGCGTCCCCCTTGCGGCCGCGCGCCCATTCGCTACATTCACCCTCACACGCCGTTGAGCGCGGTCCGCGCTCCCACTCCCTATGTCCGCTCCTCTCGCCCAGGCCATGTTCATCGTCCTCTCCTCCTGGGCTGTACTTGTCGCCGCGCTCATGGGGCTCGGGCTTGAGGTCCAGCGCCACTGCGGCCTTCGCCCGTCCGGGGTGGGGGGCGCGTTCTCGCCCGCGCCCGCCGCGGACCGGCTCCTCGCCGCTTTCTGGATGGGGTTCGCCGTCGTCCTCATCGTTCTGCAGTTGTGGAACTTCGTTCTCCCGGTTACTTGGCAGACCCAGGTTGCCCTCCTCGCCCTCGGCCTGCTGGGCCTTGCCGTCAATGCCAGGGCCGTGACGGCGGTGTTGGGCCATGCCCTGCGCCATCGCAGGGCCCTGTGCCTGGCCGTTGTCCTCCTGGCTGTTTGGCTGGCCAACCGCGCCATCGGGCCCGGTGATGCCCACGACAGCGGCCTCTATCACTACGCCGTCATACGCTGGGCCAACACCTACCCCGTCGTCCCCGGCCTGGGCAACCTCTGCGGCCCCTACGCGCTGAACAACTCCAGCCTCCTTTACGACGCCATGCTCAACACCGGACCCTTGGCCGGGGTCGGGCGCGGGAATCACCTGGCCAACGGCCTGCTGCTCCTCATGCTCGGGATTCAGGTTGTCCGCGCCGCCTTCGGCCTGTCCAGCGCCGAGCCGTCTCACCGCCTCTGGCACGTCGCCGACCTGCTGCTCCTGCCCCTGGTCGTGATGCTCGCCCTGGCCAAGGACGTATCGAGCCCCAAGACCGACCTGCCAGTCGGCGCCGTCATGGTCGTCGTCGGCTCCTGGCTCCTGCGCTGGTTTACCCAGCCCGCCGAGCCCGACGGCGCGGCCCCCGCCGACCCCGCACGCCAGCGTGCCTGGCAGGTCGTCTTCATCGGCACGCTCGCCGCCGCCGCCGTGTGCCTTAAGCTCAGCGCCGCCGTCTTCGCACTCTCCGCGTGGGTGCTCGTCGTCGGCGTCTGGTGCACGCGCGAGCGCCCCGCGGCCCGTGCCCACGGCCTCGGCGCGGTACGCATCCTCGGCTGGACCGTCGCGCTCTCGGCCCTGCTCGTCGGGCCCTGGCTGGCCCGCGGCGGCATTATGAGCGGCTACCCGTTCTTCCCCAACATGGCCATCAAACTCCCCGTGGACTGGCGCGTCCCCGAGCCTGTCGCCCGCGATCTGGACACCGTCATCCGCAACCACGTCAAGGGCGAACTGCCCCTGTGGCTCTACCCCAAGATGAAGGAAGCCGGCGTCGGGTGGTACGCCGATCTCATGAAGCCCCCCTTCGATGACCGTCAGGACATCAAGGGCTGGGAATGGCTCCGCCCCTGGCTCTTCACCCTCCCCGTCAGCAGCGCCATCGAGGTCGTCATGCCGATGGGGCTGGTCGCCCTGGTGTGCATGGCCGGAACCTGGCGGCGCCTTTTCGCCCCGGCCGGGCCGGCCCAGGTATCTGACTCGGCCCCCTCGCGCAGTTCATGGTGGGCCCTTGTCCCCGCCGCGCTGGGGCTGGTCTTCTGGTTCTTCGTCGCCCCCGGCCCGCGTTATGCCTGGCCCTTCATGTGGCTCCTGGCCGGCCAGACCACCGCGTTGGCACTGGCCCCGATCTGGATGGCCCGCGCCCCCGGCCCAGCCGGCCGTCGCCACCTCGGTCTGCTTCTCGCCGGTGCGCTCCTGCTCACGATCCCCGTCTTCGTGTACCAGGCCCTGCGCGTCAGGATCATCTTCCACACGAACCCCTTGGCCGAGGTCCCGTTCCTTCGCCCCGGCCCCGACCGTGGCTTCCACCCGATCCCCATCCGCGAACTCGAGATCACGACGACCCGCTGGGGCCTGGCCGTCTACACGCCCAAGGGCGAGGGTGAGGTCGTCTGCTGGGACGCCCCGCTCCCCTCTGTCGCCTGGCCCCCCCTGGACTTGAACCTCCGGCTGCGCACGGAGGGCGACCTGAGGTTCGGTTTCCGTATCGACCCCGGCCCGACCAGGTAGCCCGCGACATCTCGCGTGCCGAGCGGTTCGGCCGCGGCCGCCCGCACGGTTTTGTTCGACTTCCGAGCCTTCCGCGGTAGGCTGTGGACAGGCCCTTGCTTGGAGGGATGCCGATGAAACGATGGGCGATGGCTGTCGCGGTGGCCGTGGCGGCTTTGGACGGCGTGGGAATGACGGCGGCGGCGCGGGCGCCAGAAACCGGAACGAAGGCGGATGGCGCCCCACTGGCGGTGCTGTCGCTGACGCCCGACACCTACACCGCCCACTCAGGTGATCGATTAGCCGTGCGTGCCGTTGCGTCCGACGCCGGCGCCTCCCGCCAGATTCCCTGGTCGGCGATCCAGTTCGACTGGCTCTGTGTCCGTTCCGGCGGGTCGCAGGAGAACGTCCACGCTCTCGATCCGATGCCGGCCGACGGGCAGCCAATGCTCATCCCGCTGAGCAGCCCGGGCGTGGCGATGATCGGGCTGGATGCCCACCCGGCCGTCGTCGAGGTTCCCCGCGCCGACCTTGAGTCGTTCCTGCGAGCGCATCTCACGCCAGAAGAGGCCGCGGCCATCAAGAAGGCCCTGCCCGCAGGGGAAAGGCCGGTACGGGTTCGCCGGGTGGAGTCGGCCAAGCTCCTGGTGCGCGTCTCGCCGGATCCGCCCGGCACGCCCGATCTGAACTCGGCGACGGCCGCCTCGAAATCCGGCCAGGCGGTCGAGATCCGCGCCCTGGCCGATCCGACAACCCTGCCGGTCGGCGCCGACCTGCCGCTGCGGTTCTACGCCGACGGCCGTGCCGCGCCCGGGGCACGCTACATTGCTACCACCGTCAACGGCGCGGGCAAGACGCAGACAGTCGAGGGCGTGGCGGACTCGTCGGGCATCGGGCACTTGACCGTGTCCAACGGCGGTGTCTGGTGGGTCGAGTTCCACGCGGTCACAACTCCACCGGCCCAACCCGCGGGCGCGCCGCCGCAGGCTGATCAACCGGACCTGATCCTCCATTCGGCGACGCTGACCTTCGCCGTCCCCAGCGCACCCGGCGTGCCCAACGGTCGTGCGCCCGCCAAGGAGGGCCGCCCGTGAACACGCGCCGCGGCTCTCCCATGCATCCCTTCCGCTCCGCGTTTCTCGCGACCGTGGTGTTGCACCTCGTCGCCTCCGCGGCCGACGCGCAGCAATGGACCACGCTCGGCCCCGCGCCGATCAACAGCGCCCAGTACGCGGGGCGCATCTCGGCCATCGTCGCGCATCCAACCAATCCCAGCCTCTACTTCATCACCGGCGCCGATGGTGGCGTGTGGCGCTCCATCGACGCGGGTGCCACGTGGACCGCGCTGACCGACGGCATGCCCACCACGGCCATGGGCGCGCTGGCCCTGGACCCGTCCAACCCTGCCATCCTCTACGCGGGGACTGGTGAGGCCAACTTCGCCAACCACTCGCGGTACGGCTTGGGGATTTACAAGTCCACCGATGGCGGGGCCACGTGGGCCCAACTGGCCGCGGCCACCTTCGCCGGTCGTTGCTTCTCGCGGATCATCGTCTCGCCGACGGACCCGAGCACGCTGTGGGCGTCGGTGACCATCGCCGGCGGGTTCCCATCCATGGCCGCGGCCAAGGGTCATCCGCAGGCGGCGGGGCCGGTGGGAGTGTTCCGCTCGCGGGATGGGGGCGTGACGTGGACGCAGTTGACCACCGGCCTGCCGAACCTGTCGGCGACTGACCTGGCGATCGACCCGACAAACCCGCTGGTGCTGTACGCGGCGATCGGGCACATCTTCGGATCGTCCGATAACAGCATTTGCAAGACGACGAACGGCGGGGATTCGTGGATCAGGCTGGCGGGCGGCCTGCCGACG
>JBGPGM010000297.1:0-4087 GCA_041483855.1 Phycisphaerae bacterium
CGGCGCTGGAGCGGGCGGGGGCGTCGATCGTCGAGGTTGGGATCCCGTTTTCGGACCCGATTGCGGACGGACCGGTGATCGCCGCGGCGATGCACGAGGCACTGGCGGCGGGGGCCACGCCGGCGAGCGTGATGGCGGAAGTCGGGCGAGCCCGCCCCGGCGTGACCCTCGGCTTGGTAGCGATGGTGAGCATCTCGATCGTGTTCCGCTTGGGGGAGGCGGAGTTCGTGCGGCGGGCGGGGGCGGCGGGGTTCGATGGGTTCATTTTTCCGGATCTGCCGCTGGAGGAGTCGGGAAGCCTGCGAGGGCGGGCCCGGGATGCGGGCATGACGGCGAGCCTGCTGGTGGCGCCGACGACGCCGCCGGCGCGGGCGGATCGGATCGCCAAGGCGTCAACCGGGTTCGTCTATCTCCTGACGAGGACGGGGATTACCGGGGACCACGCCGGAGCGGCTCCACCCGCTCCCGACGAACTCGCCCAGCGGGTGAAGGCGCTGCGTGCCGTGACGGACCTGCCCATCGCGTGCGGGTTCGGGATTTCGACGGCCCGACAGGTGCAGCAGGTGACTGCCGAGGCGGACGCGGCGATCGTGGGGAGCGCGCTGGTCCGGCGGATGTCCGACGCGGCGGGGCGGGGCGACGACCCGGTGCTCGCCGCGGAGGAGTTCACCAGGGGGCTGGCCGCACCGCTGCGCGGCCCAGCCTCCTGACGCCCGATTCGGGGCGCCCGCGGCGGTGGAAACTTGCATCCGGCGACGAGGGTGCAACAATGGCGCGTCGGAGAGCCAATGACCTGCGGGACGCCGGGACGCGGATCGGAATCCGCGGCGTGATGGAGCATGCCATGCACCTGCCCACCTCCACCCCCACCACCGTATGCACCCGCCGTCCCGGCGGGCGCGGCCGCTCCGACAGGGGTCCATCCACATGGCGAGCGAGAACGGGAGTCGAGCAACCATGAGCCTGAACAATGCACGCAGCGAGGCGATCGCGGCCGGGACCGCGAGTTGGAACGGCAAGCCTTCGAGCCACGCGACGGCCATCGCCCAGCGTGTGGACAGCACCTTCGGGTCGGATGTGTTCAGCCAGCGGACCATGCGCCAGCGGCTGCCCAAGGATGTCTACAAGCGGCTCATGCGCACGATCAACCTTGGCGAGGCGCTGGACCCGGACGTGGCGGACGTGGTGGCCGCGGCCATGAAGGACTGGGCCATCGAGAACGGCGCGACGCACTACACGCACTGGTTCCAGCCGCTGACGGGTTTGACGGCGGAGAAGCACGACGCGCTGATCGTTCCGGACGGGTCGGGGGGGATGCTGATGGAGTTCTCGGGCTCGGCGCTGGTGCAGGGGGAGCCGGACGCGTCGAGTTTCCCGTCCGGCGGGCTTCGGGCGACGTTCGAGGCGCGGGGGTACACGGCATGGGACGCGACGAGCCCGGCGTTCCTGAACCGGGGCGAGAGCAGCGTGACGCTGTGCATCCCGACAGCGTTCGTGTCGTGGAACGGCGAGGCGCTGGACAAGAAGACGCCGCTGCTGCGGTCGATGGACGCCCTGTCGCACCAGGCGTTGCGGATCCTCAAGATCTTCGGGACGGATCGCGGCGTGTCGCGGGTGTTCACGACGGTCGGGCCCGAGCAGGAGTACTTTCTGGTTGACCGGAATCTCTACTACGCGAGGCCGGACCTGCTCACGTGCGACCGCACGCTGTTCGGGGCCCGGCCGCCCAAGGGGCAGCAGCTGGAGGACCACTACTTCGGGGCCATCCCCCCGCGGGTGCTGGCGTTCATGACGGAGGTGGAGCGCGACCTGTACCGCGTGGGGGTGCCGGTCAAGACGCGTCACAACGAGGTGGCGCCGGCGCAGTACGAGTTTGCCCCGATCTTCGAGAACGCCAACGTGGCGTGCGACCACCAGATGATGCTGATGGAGACGATCAAGCGCGTGGCGCCGCGGTACGGGCTGCAGGCGATCCTGCACGAGAAGCCCTTTGCCGGCATCAACGGCTCGGGCAAGCACAACAACTGGTCGATGTCCACCGACACCGGGGTGAACCTGCTGGACCCGCAGGACCAGACGCACACGAACATGCAGTTCCTGGTGTTCCTGTGCGCGGTCATGCGCGCCGTGGACCTGCACGCGGACCTGCTGCGGGCGTCGGTGGCGTCGGCGGCCAACGACCACCGGCTGGGGGCCAACGAGGCGCCGCCGGCGATCATCTCGATCTTCCTAGGCGACATGCTCACGGACATCGTCGAGCAGCTGGAGGCCGGCACGCCCAAGCGCACGATCAAGCGCAACGACCTGGACCTGGGCGCGCGCACGCTCCCGCAGATCCCGCGGCATTCCGGCGACCGCAACCGCACGTCGCCGTTCGCGTTCACGGGCAACAAGTTCGAGTTCCGCGCCGTCGGGTCGTCGATGACCTCCGCCTGGCCCAACACGGTGCTCAACACGATGGTCGCCGAATCGCTGGACGTGGTCGCGACGGAACTGGAGCGGGCCGTGGGCGACAAGCCGACCGAGGCCAAGCTCCAGAGCGCGGTGCGCGCCATCCTCAAGGACATCATCAAGAACCACAAGCGCGTCATCTTCAACGGCGACAACTACGCCGCGGATTGGCACGCCGAGGCGGAGCGTCGCGGGCTGCCGAACCTGCGCAGCACGGTGGAGGCGATCCCAGTGCTCCGCTCGAAGAAGAGCATCGAGATGTTCAAGAAGTACAAGGTGCTGAGCAAGGCGGAGATGGAGAGCCGCGCCCAGATCCTCTTCGAGAAGTTCACCAAGGAGGTCACCATCGAGGCCGACACGATGGTCTCCATGGCGCGCACGATGATCCTGCCGGCGGCGCTGGAGCACCAGACGCACCTGGCCGAGGCGGTGGCGGCGACGCAGGCGGCGGACGTGGAATGCGAGGACGCGCGCCGGTCGCTTGAGGCCTTCGTCGCGCTGGTGACTCGCTTCACCGGCGCGGTGCGCACGCTGGAGAAGGCGGCCGACCACCACGGGGACGACCACCTCAAGCACGCCAGGCACATCCAGAATGTGCTGCGCCCGGCCATGGACGCCGTGCGGGTGCTGGCGGATGAGTTGGAGGCGGTCGTGGCCGCGGACATATGGCCGCTTCCCACGTACCGGGAGTTGTTGTTCATCAAGTAGGCCCGGGAGCGGATCGGCAGTCCTTCGCCGACTCGCTACCATGCGGCCGATGCGTTCGTGCCTCGCCGTGAGTGCTCGCCTGTGCTGCGCCACCCTTGTGTTCGGCCTGGGCGCGGGGTGTGCTTCCTACCCGCAGCGCCCGATGGTCGTCCGCGTGCGGGACGCCGACACGCTCCTGCCCGTCGTCGGCGCGGCGGTGCAGGTCCAGGTGCACGACCCGCGCAAGCTGCCTATCAACCCCGTGACGTTCTCGGGCGCGGCGGACTATGTCCTGCGCCCGAGCGATGCCTCGGCGCACCGGGCCCGCACCGGCTCGGACGGGACGGTGGTGCTGCCGGCCCGCCATGGGCGGCCGTGCAGTGTGTTCATCCTGATGCCGGGGTACTGGCCTGCGGCGTTCCTGTTCGATGACCACCCGCTCGACGTGGCGCCGCCCGGCTGGTTGCGCGACGACCTGGGGACCGGACCGGATCCAGGGCGGTCGCATCTGGAGGTGCAGTTCGATCCGGCCGAAAGCCGCCCCGCTATGCTCCCCCGGTCGGGCCCATAGCTCAGCGGTCAGAGCGCTCCACTCATAATGGATGCGGTCGCAGGTTCGAATCCTGCTGGGCCCATTGGATCGTTTCGCGCCGCGTCGCACTCGGTCGCGTCGCTTTGCGAAACCCCTGCAAAACAAGGCACTTCCGCACCATCGGGCGAACAGCCGCGATCCGGTGCGGACGGGTGCTGCGCCGCATTTTGCGCCCCAAGCGCGCCGGAATGCGCGCCGCTTTCGTGGGGGGCCGTCGCCAGGTCGAAGTGGGCGTCGCGGGTTTGCAGGTAGTGCTGCGCCGCGATCAGCGGGGAGTGCCCCAACCACCCCGCGACGACGTGGGCCGGGAACCGCTCCACCCAGTCGCAGGCGCAGGATGCCCGCATGTTGTGGAAC
>JBGPGM010000298.1:0-4085 GCA_041483855.1 Phycisphaerae bacterium
AGTCGGTGTCGGCGACCTTGCGCCGGCGGCTGCCGGTGGCGGTGCTGGGAATCGGCGTCAGTTACAACCAGATCAGCGGCGAGTTCACGGCCGGCGTCACGCTCGAGCCCGCGGGTCTACCCTCCGGGCAAGCGCCCGGGCTGCAGCGGCTGGGCAGGCAGCCGTAGGCCGGCGCTCGATCGTTTCACCCGGTCCTGTTGCGGAGGCCGCGTTCCGTGTCCATCACCCGTCCACTCGGCTTCCGGGCCGCGGCCACGACCGCGGGGCTCAAGCCCTCGGGCAAGCCGGACCTGGCGCTGATCGTGTGCGATGATCCGGAGGCGGGATCGCCGGCCCCGGCGCGGGGACGCAAGCACCTGATCGAGGCGCGCCGGAGCGCGGCGGCGGTCTTCACGAACAGCGCGGTGGTGGGTGCGCCGGTGCAGATCGGCCGGCAGTGGCGCGACGCGGCGGTACACGGCGGGGCGGCGCTGCGGGCGATCCTGGTGAACTCGGGCCGGGCCAACGCGGCGACGGGGCAGCCGGGCATCGAGGACGCCCGCGCGTGCATGCGCTGCGTGGGCAAGCACCTCGGGTGCGACCCGGGGCAGGTGCTGCCGTCATCGACCGGCGTCATCGGCCAGCGGCTGCCGGTCGAACAGATCACCGCGGCGGTGCCGGCGCTGGTGGCGGCGCTGGCGCGGGGCGAGGACGCGGACGCCGCGGCCGCGCGGGCGATCATGACCACCGACCTGGTCCCCAAGATGGCGCACCGGGAGATCGAGCTGCTGCACCACCAGGTTCACATCGGGGCGATCGCCAAGGGGTCGGGGATGATCGCCCCGCGTCTGGACTCGGCCGGGGCGCCGGCGCACGCAACGTTGCTGGCGTTCATCACGACCAACGTGGCGATCGAGCCGCCGGCGCTGCAGCGGGCGCTGGAGCAGGCGTGCCGCGAGTCGTTCGAGCGCATCAGCGTGGACGCCCACCCGTCGTGCTCGGACACGGTGGTGGCGATCGCCAGCGGGGCGAACCCTATGCGCCCGATCCACGAGGACATGCCGGAGTTCCACGGGTTCCGGGCGGCGCTGACGGGGGTGTGCCAGTCGCTGGCGGACCAGGTCATCCGCGACGGCGAGGGGGCGACGCGGACATTCCGGGTGATCGTGCGCGGGGCGCGAACAGGCGACGAGGCGCAGCGGATCGCCCGCGCCGTCGTGGACTCGCCGCTGGTCAAGTGCGCCATCCACGGCAATGACCCGAACTGGGGGCGGATCGTGACCGCGGCGGGAAACGCGGCGGCGCCGTTCGACCCGGAAACGGCGTCGCTGACGATCGGCGGTGTCGAGGTGTACCGTGCAGGCGTGCCGACGGGGGTGGACCCGTCGGACAGGGCGCTGCGGGCGGCGATGGGCGCCGAGCGGGTGGAGGTCGTGCTGACGGTGGGTGCGGGCCAGGCGTCGGGGTGGATGATCGGGTGCGACCTGTCGGCGGAATATGTGCGGATCAACGCCGAATACACCACCTGACCGACGGCCGGCGCTCCACCCCTTTGCGCCGCGTTCCACCCGCGATTCTGCCATCCTTGCTACCCTAGTGTCAGTGGCCCAAAGCCCCCGGCGGAGCGTTCTGCATGCCCATCAAGATGGTGTACAAAGCCCAGATCGACTACATGCAGATCCTCGACGAGAACGGCGTGCTGGACACGCGCCTCGCCAAGGACACGCTCACCGACGAGCAGGTCGTCTTCCTGTACGAGCAGATGATCATCTTCCGCCAGCTGGACGAGATCGCGTTCAAACTCCAGCGGTCCGGGCGCATGGGCACCTACCCGCAGAACAAGGGCCAGGAGGCCGCCGCGCTGGGCTCCGGGTTCGCCGCCCGCAAGGGGATCGACTTCCTGGTGCCGTGTTACCGGGAGAACGCGGCATTGTTCCTGCACGGGCTGCCGATGGCGCACATCCTGCTGCACTGGATGGGGGACGAGCGCGGCAACCAGATCCCGCCGGGGGTCAACTGCACACCGATCGCGATCCCGATCGGGACGCAGATGCTGCACGCGGTGGGGATCGCGTGGGCCTACAAGCTCCGCAAGGAGGACCGCTGCGTCATCACCTACTTCGGCGACGGGGCGACGAGCGAGGGAGACTTCCACGAGGCGATGAACTTCGCCACCACGCTGAACGTGCCGTGCGTGTTCTTCTGCCAGAACAACCAGTGGGCGATCTCGGTGCCGCGCGAGATCCAGATGGCGTCGGAGACGGTGGCCCAGAAGGCGATCGCCTACGGGGCGCAGGGGATCCAGGTGGACGGCAACGACTTGTTCGCCGTGTACCGGGCCACGAAGGAGGCGCTGGAGCGGGCCCGCAACGGCGGGGGCGTGACGCTGATCGAGGCGATCACCTACCGCCTTGGCGACCACACGACGGCCGACGACGCCCGCCGCTACCGCGAGCAGGCGGAGGTGGAATCGTGGCAGGCCAAGGACCCGATGGTGCGGACCCGCAAGTACCTGGCCGGCAAGGGCCTGTGGGACGATGCCCGGCAGGGCGCGCAGGAGGAGAAGGCCAAGGCGATCGTCGCGGAGGTGGTCAAGTCGGCCGAGACGATCTCCAAGCCGGGCACGGACGACATCTTCGACTCCACCTTCGCGCCGCCCCTGCCGCCGGAGTTGCTGCGTCAGAAGGCGACGCTGCGGACGAGTTCTCTGGGGCAGGACCCTGCTCAGGCAGACCTGTCCGCGCTGACGAGCCATCAACAGTGATCGAGTCCGGGCCGGCCTCTCCGGAGAGGGTCGATGACCGATGAGTTCGAATGGAATGACAAGAAGGCTGCCGACAACTTTGACAGGCATGGCGTTGCATTCGAAGAAGCCCAGACCGTATTTGGCGATCGCCGAGCGTTGACCGTGTACGATCGGACGCATTCGATCGCGGAGGACCGCTGGATCACGATCGGCCTCTCCATCGCCGGACGCCTGCTGGTAGTCGTTCACACTGACCGGGAAGGCGGCATCCGTATCATCAGTGCCCGCGCCGCGAACCGAGCGGAGGAAAGGCAGTATGCCGAAAGCGATGACTAGACGACCCTCCGACGAGATGCTGAGCAACTACGATTTCACCGGCGGAGTTCGCGGGAAATACTTCAAGCGGGCTCAGAGAATGAAGCTCAAGTTCACCGTGAGCGCCAGCGTCGCCTCCAAACTCGGGGGGCAGGCGGGGCTGAACCGTGTGCTCCAGGCCTTCGCGCGAAAGGACATCGCGAAGCTCACGAAGCTCATGCAAGGCCAAGGCAGCCGGTCGCCGCGTCGTCGAGCAACACGCGCCAACACACGCGGTCGGCGTTAGGGGCCGGAACTCCACATGCCCAACCTCACCCTCGTCCAAGCCATCAACCTCGCCCTGACCCAGGAGATGGAGGCCGACCCGCGCGTCGTCCTGCTCGGGGAGGACATCGGCAAGAACGGCGGCGTGTTCCGCGTCACCGAGGGGCTCCAGGCCCGCTTCGGCGCCGAGCGCGTCGTCGATACGCCGCTGGCCGAATCGGGCATCATGGGCACCGCCATCGGCCTGGCCATGGCCGGCATGCGCCCGGTCCCCGAGATCCAGTTCGAGGGCTTCCTCGGGCCGGCGTACGATCAACTGGTCAACCACGCGGCCCGGTACCGCACGCGCAGCCGCGGGGCGATCACGGTGCCGTTGACCGTGCGGGTGCCGGTGGGCGGGGGCATCCACGCGCCGGAACTGCACTCGGATTCGCCGGAGGCGGTCTACGCCCACCACAAGGGCTTGAAGGTCGTGATGCCCTCCACGCCCTACGACGCCAAGGGGCTGCTGGTCGCGGCCATCCGCGACCCCGACCCGGTGGTGTACTTCGAGCCCAAGCGGATCTACCGGGCGTTCCGCGAGGAGGTGCCCGAGGACGAGTACACGGTGCCGATCGGCCAGGCGAAAGTCGTCTGCGAGGGGACCGACATCACGGTGATCTCGTGGGGGGCAACCGTGCTGCAATGCCTGGAGGCGCTGGACGGCCTGCCCGAGGACACTTCGGTGGAACTCATCGACCTGCGGACGATCAGCCCGGTGGATGCGGAGACGATCGCGGCG
>JBGPGM010000299.1:0-4068 GCA_041483855.1 Phycisphaerae bacterium
ATCGGACTCATCCAGGTCCTGAAAATACGACCAGAACGCCGCCAGGTCCGCCGGCGGCTCGAGATTCGCCTGCACCGAACGAGCCAGCCGCAGCAGGCTCACCAGGTTGGTAATCCGCACCGCCCGACGGCGCGCCGGCAGCAGGTCCGCGTGCGCCGCATCCGTCGTGGTGATGATCCGGAAGACCGCCTCGTCCGCCGCCCGGGCAGCGGCCAGGTCGCGCAGCATCGCGTACCAGCCGGCCATCCTTCCTACCCCGGCCTCCTCCGCGCAACGCTCCGCCAGCCACTGGACGTATCCCCCGGGCGCCGCCGTCCCCTCGTCCCCCGCCGCGGCACGCGAACGCTGTGCCTGGTACAGCCTCTGCCATCCAATGACCCGCTCCGCCGGCACGTGCAGCGGCGGGCGCGTCAGGATCCGCCCCACCGCCCACGTCGCTTCGGGATCGACCAGCGCCTCGATCCACGCCAGCACGTCCCTGACCCCCTCATCGCCCAGCGCCGAGTCGCGCCGCGACACCCGCACCGGTACTCCCTCGATCCGCAACGCCGCGCCGATCCGATCGAGATCCCCGTTGGTCCGCGCGATCACCGCGTAGTCCCGCCACACCCGCTCCCGGCCACCCGCTCCGGCCCGGTCGGCCAGGATTATCGCCGCGATGACATCCCCGTCCTGATGGTCGTCCTCCAGGTTCACGCACTCGACCCCCGCCCCCGGCTTGGCGGCATGCCCCTCTCGCCGAGCCCGCGGCAGCTCAACCACCTTCCCCTCGGCGAAACGCTCCGTGGCCCCCGAGATCACGGCGTTCGCGGCGTCGATCACCGCCTTCTCGCTGCGGTAGTTCTCGGTCAGCGTGATCTCCGTGTGCCGCTCCCAGACCCGCGCAAAGTGCTTGAAGGCCTGGTCGTCCGCGCCGCGGAACTGGTAGATCGACTGGTCGTCATCCCCCACCACGCACAGGTCGCGCCCGGCCCCGCCGCCCCCCGCCGGTCCGGGCGGCGACAGCAGCCGCAGCAACTCGATCTGCGCCCGGTTCACATCCTGGAACTCGTCCACCACGATGTGCCGGTAGTCCGACCGGCATGTCGCCGCCGCCGCCGTCTTCTGCCTGAGCATCCGCACCGGCAGCGTGATCAGCTCTTCCATCGTGACCCACCCCCGCTCGCGGCACGCCCCGTCGAAGAACCGGTGCAGCCGCGCCAGGTCCGCAAAGTGCGCCTGCCGCCCGCGCTCGGCCGCCAACTCCTCCTCGCCGAGCCCCCCTTCGTTCCTCGTCAGCCGCTCGTCCCATTCGCGCGCCAACCGCTCGCCGTCCTCCGGCTCCACGGCGTGGTTGGCGAGCTTCCCCAGGTCCCTGGCCGCGCGCTCGACCGCAAAGTCCCGGCCCCGCGCCGCCGCGTCCCCGAACAGCCCGTGCTCGCCGATCAAACCCCGCAGGAGCCGCTTCTGCTGCGCCGAGTCCATGATCCGCGGGCGCGGGGTCACGCCGATGAGGTCGCCGAACCGCGCCAGCAGCCGCCGGCCGAACCCGTGGAACGTGTGCGCGTTGACCGCGTCGGCCGGACCCCCGATGAGCCCCCTCAGCCGCTCCCGCAGTTCCCCCGCGGCCTTCACCGTAAACGTCACCGCGAGAATGTTCGCCGGCTCGACACCACGCACGCGGATCAAGTGCTCGACGCGCCGGATGATGACGCGCGTCTTGCCGGTGCCCGGCCCGGCCAGCACGATCAGCGGCCCGCCCTCGTGCTCGACCGCCCTCTGCTGCGCCTCGTTGAGCCCTTCGGCCATCGCCGCCCCCTCCTATGCGCCGGGCGCCCCGCCCGTCGCCCTCCGCTTCATATAAAGGTGGACCGCCATCCGCCCGTACACGTGCGTCTCCGGCCCCAGCGCCCCCTCGACCGCCAGGTCCGCCATCCGCCACGTCACCGCAGGCATCTCCTGGATCTCATCAGCCGACTCCGACACGCCCTCCCCGGCCCCGGCCTCCTCCGCCTCCGGCTCCAACTCGATCTCCTCCCCCACCTCCCCAGTCCATCTTCCCCCTCTTTCCATATGCGCTTCACTACGGTCGCGTTGAGGCCGCCGCCGCCGCTTCCCGTCCGTCCCTGGGTCGGCCGGTTGTTCTTCACCCCCCTCCCGGTGCCGCAGCGGCCATGGAGTGCGTAGCACGGCGAACCCATCATCTGTAAGCAGTTGCACCAGGCGTGAGAACTGTCGGCGCACCCGCTCCCACCCTTGAGGATCCTCCACCAATGCGTACGGCGGATCGAAGAAGATCAGGTCGACCGGGCGCGGGCACCGGTTGAGCGTCTCCATCCCCAGCGCATCGCCGGCCACCACCTCGCACCGCTCCGCGCACCCCAGCGTCTCCACGTTCCGCTTGAGGATCTCCACCACCCGCCGGTCACGTTCCACGCACACGCACCGGGCCGCGCCCCGGCTGACCGCCTCCAGCCCGATCGCCCCCGTGCCCGCGAAGGCATCCAGCACGCTCGCCCCCTCGAGCCGCCCGCGCAGCAGCGAGAACAGCGATTCCTTGACCCGATCCGGGATCGGGCGCGTCGTCGCCGTGTCCTTGTGAGTAAACAGTCTCCGGTGCCGGTACTCGCCCGCGATGATCCTCACGGACCCAGCAAAGCCCCCCCGCCCCCCCGCGTCAAGCCTCGCCGCGCCCGCCCCGCCTACAGCGTGCCCGAGTCGCCCAGTTCCGCTTCGATCCGGTATCGCAGGAACGGCGGCGCCTCCACCCCGGACACGACCCGCCACAGCGGCTCCTCGCGCTCCTCCATCCACCACGACCGGAACTGCCCCTGGGGATCCTCCGCGTACACGTCCAGCGATGGCGTCCCCACGAATACCGCCCGCTGCAGCAGCAGCATGTCCTCGCTGGCGTACTCCGCCTCCGCGGCCACCCCCGCGATCGCGTCCACCAGCCGGCCGAAAAGCCTATGGTCCGCGCGCAGCAACACGTGCGCGTCCTGCCAGATGTAGTACCGTCGCTTGATCGGCCGCCCTCCGCTGGGCGTCAGCCGCCGGCGCAGCGCCCCGACGATTCCCCCGTCCTTGTCCACCGTCCGGCGGATGCGATCGAACCCGATCGCCCGCTCCAGGCAGTTGCAGAACGAATAGATGTCCTTGATCATCCGGCCCTGCAGCACGCACACTTGTGTGTCCCCCAGCCCGCGCAGGTACTCGGCCAGTTCCGTACCGAACCGCGCCCGATCGCGCGGGTCGTGCCCCCACGCCACCAGGTGGTGCTCCTCGAGCAGCTGCGCGGCCTCAACCTGCCACGACGGCAGTTGGGGCGCCAGGCCCAGCCGGCCCGCCCGGATCGGCATTACGCCACCCTTCGCGTGGATAGACCTTCCGCGCCGCACGGCCTGCTGCCCCTTGCGCAATGCCCGCCCCCTGCCTCTGATCCTCTGGCCATAATCTGCCTCAGGAAAGATGGTCCGGCCAGCCTGAACGCCCCACACGGCGCCAATTCACGGAGACGGGGTCTGTTTCGCCACGGGCCGCTCCGTGGTCCCGTTGAACGCGCTGTACCCCACAACCACCGACTTTCGCACCGGGACAGTCTTGTCCGGCGTCACCACCATGACCGCCATCTTGGCCAGGCCCAGGTCGTCCGTGTCGATCGGCGTCACCTGGAGGCTCCCGCGCTCCAGCGTCACCCCCAGGTCCACCGTCCCATCCGGGCGCACCAGCCGCTGCAAGCGCAGCCGGGTCAGGTGCTCCACGCGCAGGGCCACCTTCTCCTCCACCCGCAGCAGCACCGCCACCCCAGGCCCGGTGCGTACCTCGATCCGCCCCGTCTGTTGCTGGTCTGCTTCCGCCGCCTGCCACTCGGAGGTGACCGCGCCGCGCCATTGCGCCTCGCCGGACCGTCCCTCCACCGACACTACCCTCGCCTTCACCGGACCCCCCACGACCAGCGGCACGTTTCCCACCGGATCTCGCAGCGGGCTCGTGTCATCGCGGACCGGCGGCTGATCCGCAGCGCCCCTGACGGGAGGGGGCGCCTCCGGCCTGGCTGTGTCGGCACGCTCCGCCGCGGCCGCGGCCGGC
>JBGPGM010000300.1:0-4049 GCA_041483855.1 Phycisphaerae bacterium
ATTTCAACGATGCGCCGGAGGTCGTCGATCGACAGGGCCGGCTCGGCATGCCCGGCGCGAGCGCCAGGGCCGCCCGCTGCCCCCCCGCCCCCCGCACTCTCGCCGGCGCTGGTCAAGTCGCGGGCCAGCCGCTCGGCCTCGGCGATGCTCGTCGTGCCGCCGGCTCGGAGCGTGCCCGCCAGATCGTCGCGGGCGATCGTTGTGATGGGATGAAGCGGTCCGAACGCGCCGTGGCAGACCCGCAGCAGTTCGCGCCGGCATGCGAGCGCGGCCTGGCGATGGGCGCGTTTGTCGCATAGGGAGGCCGCGGCCCGGAGCAACGCGGCGCGCGGGCGGGGCGAAGCCCACATGGCGTCGAACATGGGGTGGAGGCACTGGCGCAGGAGGGCGAGGCACTCGTCGGTGCGGCCCATGTCGGCCAGGGCGCAGAGTGTGACCAGGTGGTCGGGGTGGCCGGGGGAGAGGTGGCGGCGCTGCACGGCATCGCAGCGCCGGTACATCTCGGCGGCCTCCGCGGGCCGCCCGCGCCGGCGCAGGACCGCGGCGAGGCTGTCCATCGGCTCGATGACGCCGGCGGCGTCGGGGCCGAAGGAGTGCTCGGCGGCTTCGAGGGCGGCGCGGGCCATGGGCTCGGCGGCCTCGGGGCGGCCCTGGTCCATGAAGAGCCGGGCCAGCGTGTGCATCGCGCGGATGGCCTCGCGCCGGGTGACGCCCTGGACGCGCCCGGCGCGCTCGACGGCTTCGCGCAGGAGCGACTCGGCGTTGGCCGTCATGCCCTGGTGGGCGCGGAGCACACCGAGGCTGACGATGGAGCCGAGGGTGCGTTCGTCGTCATCGCCCAGTTCGCGACGGCGGAGGGTGACGGCGTCCTGGAGGAGCGGCTCGGCCTCGGTCAGCAGGGCGGCGTCGAGGTAGACGCGACCCATGAGGTCCATCACTTCGGCCTGGGCGAGCGAATCGTCCGCCAGGGCCGAGCGGACCCGGGCGGCGCCGGCGCGCAGCAGATCGGGGACGGGCGCGGGCGGGGCGAACGTGGTTGGCGCGGCGGGCCCGGCGCGGAGCATCTGGCCGACGAAGGCCATGACGCGCCGGCTGGTGTCGATCTCGCGGGCGCGCTGGCGCCGGGCGAGTCGCGCGGCCGCGAGGGCGCGCTGGGCGCGCACCGCCTGCCACGAGGTCCCGAGGACGCCCAGCGCGAGCATCGCCAGGGCGACGAGGCCGTTGCCCACCGCGGCGAAGAACAGGCCGGCCGTGCCCAGGCCGATGCCGACGACCAGGGCGGCGTTGCGGGCGCCGAAATAGCGGAGGCGCTCCAGCGGGCGGGCGGGCTCGGCGACGATCCGCTCGCCTCGGAGGTGGCGGCGGATGTCGGCGGCCATGTCGGCGGCGGACTGGTAGCGCCGGAGTTTTTCCTTTTCGAGGGCACGGGCGACGATGACCTGGATGTCGCCGCCCAGCGCGGGGTCGATGTCGCCCAGCGGGGTCGGCGGAGCGTCGCGGACGGTCTGGAGCGCCTCGTCGATGGGGAGCCCGCGCACGTCGTACGGGAGTTGGCCCGAGAGCAGTTCGTAGCAGACGACACCAAGGGCGTACACGTCGCTGCGGGCGTCGATCTGGGGCTCATCGCCGGCGGCCTGTTCGGGGCTCATGTAGGGGATCGTGCCCACGGGCCCAGTGGGGGTCAGCGGCGCGCCGGCCCGTTCGGCACAGATGGAACCGGCGCCGGTCATTCGGGCCACACCGAAGTCGAGGATTTTCGGTTGGCCCGTCTGGTCCACCAGGATGTTGCCGGGCTTGAGGTCGCGGTGGATGATGGCGCGCTGATGGGCGTGGTGCACGGCGTCGCAGATGCGGGCCATGAGGTCGAGTCGCTCCCGGGCGCCGATCCACTGGCTCTGCGGCGAGCCCGTGCCACCGCGGAGGTCGCTCAGCGGCTGGCCCTGGACGAGTTCCATAGCGAAGAAGGGCTGGGGCCCGAGGCCGGCGTCGGCGGTGCCGGCCTCGTAGATCTGGGCGATGCCGGGGTGGAGCAGGCGGCCGACGACGTCCACCTCCTGCTCGAAGCGCCGGAGCATTTCGGGGGAAACGAGACCCGGGCGGATTACCTTGAGTGCTACGGTCCGCCTGGGCCTGGCCTGCTCGGCCAGGTACACCAAGCCCCAGCCGCCGCTGCCCAGCGTCCCGAGGATCTTGTACGAGCCGATGTGGTCGGGAGTGCCCGGGGCTGCGGCCAGCGACTCGGGGTCCCGCAGCCGGAATCCCTCGCCGAGGATCGGCTCGCTCAGGAAGCCGGCGGTCACGTCGGCATGGGCCAGCAGGCTCTCGACCTGCCGGCGCAGGTCGTCATCGCCGGCGCACGCCGCGGCCAGGTACGCCGCTCGCCCGCCTTCTGGCGCTCCCGATAGACCCTTGGCGCCCTCGAATACCCGGCTGACCTGCGCGTAGCGCTCGGGTGTCACACTTGGTCTCCCTTGGCCAGTTCAGCCAGCAGCCACGCCTTGGCCATGCTCCAGTCGGTTTCGACCGTGCGAGATGAGACGCCCAGGACCGCGGCGACCTCCTGGGTCGTGAGCCCGCCGAAGAAGCGCAGTTCGACGACGCGGCTGTGGCGTTCGTTGAGGGAGCCGAGCTTGGCCAGTGCCTCGTCCAGGGCCACGAGATTGATGTCGCGCGGCTCGGAATAGACCGCGGAGGCGTCCAGGGGGATCCGCTTGCGGTCCCCGCCGCGCTTGTCGCGCGATTTGCCCCGAGCGTGGTCCACGAGGATGCGGCGGATGGCCTGGGCCGCGGCGGCGAAGAAGTGGGCCCGACCCTGCCACGCGACATCGGTTCGGCCCACGAGTTTTATGTAGGCCTCGTTGACCAAGGCGGTGGCCTGGAGGGTGTGGCCCGGGCGTTCCTTGCGCAGGTAGGCCTCGGCCAGGGAGCGAAGGTTGTCGTAGACGAGGGGCATGAGACGGTCCATGGCCGCCGCGTCGCCCTGCTGGACCTGGGCGAGGATCTTGGTCACTTCGGACGGTGTCGCCGGCTCCATGGCACCTCGCCTGACACCCCCGCCCTCCCCTCCCCGCAACAGGCCCCGGCCCGCCGTTTCTATTGTCGCTCGGGACTGGCCGGCACGCAATGCGGATGTATCGACGGCGCCGAGCCGAGGGGGGCAGAGGGCCGGGCTCAGGGGTGGGTCGCCAAGGCGGGGGGGCGTGCCAACTTGCGACTGTTCGGGTACAACACCCCCTCGACGGCTGTCCACTCCCCCAGCCCCCCTCCCCGGAGGCGGCGAAAGGGGCGTCGTCGCGCGGAGGTGGTTGATGGTTCGGATGGCGGGCGAGACGCCCACCCTACAGCAAATCGTTCTGGCCGGCTTTGTCTTGCTTGCGGCGACCTGCCTTGCCCGGGGACAGGACGTGGAGCGTCGCCTGGAGCGGCTGCTGCGCAACCCGGCCGAGCCGGAGCGGCTGAAAGTGGACACCACGCTGAGCCTGACGGAACGGGCGACGCTGGACTACGGCGGGTTCTTCAGTTTCTCGGCTCTGAATCTCAAGGACGAGAACGCCAACGACCGGCGGCTGCTGCAGTACGACACGACGCTGTACGCGCGCCTGTCGCTCGACGGGGCCCACACGCTCTTCGGGCGGGCCCGTTTCCGGTACCGCGACTTCTCCGACGAAGACTCGTTCGACGGGCGCGGCGACCGCCTCACCAAGCCTTTCATCGACCGGTTCTGGTACGAGTTCGACCTGCGGCAGGCGAGGGCCGCGTACGGGGGGAGGCTCATCAACGGTGATGTCAACGTCCGCGTCGGGCGGCAGTTCGTGGACTGGGGCGCGGGGCTGGCGCTGTCGGAGAACCTGTACGCGGCGCGGCCGACGGTGTCGTGGGGCCGGGTGTCGGTGGAGGGGCTGGTGGGGATCACGCCCCCCGACGAGAGCGTGATCGACTTCGACGCGTCGCGGGCGGACTTCAACTCGCGGACGCACCGGGGCTTCTTCGGGGGCCTGGTGCGGTACACCACGTCCAAGGGGGCCGAGTTCTACGCCTTCGGCCTGCAC
>JBGPGM010000301.1:0-4038 GCA_041483855.1 Phycisphaerae bacterium
CCCGTGACTTGCAGGTTCTTTCGGCCGCGACGGCGGCGGTCGTGCTGGGGCTCGGGTGGGGCTGGATCCACTCTGGGCGCAAGCGCATGCGGGCAGCCCAGGAAGCGTTGGGCGTGGCGGAGGCGGCGACCCGCGCCAAGAGCGAGTTTCTCGCCAATATGAGCCACGAGATCCGTACCCCGCTCAACGGTGTTGTCGGCCTGCTCGACCTGTTGCTCGGGACGGAACTCAGCGCGGAGCAGCAGCGGTACGGCAGGCTGGCCAAGAGCTCGGCCGCGCTGCTCACGAGCGTTCTCGGCGACATCCTCGACCTGTCCAAGATCGAGGCCGGAAAACTCGATGTTAGACCCAGCGATTTCAACCTCCACGACGCGGTCGAGGAGGTCATGGAGATGTTGGCGCAGCCGGCGGCCAAGAAGGGCCTCGAAACCGCGTGCCACATCGACCCGGACGTCCCGGTGGTGGTCCGTGCCGACGCCGATCGCCTGCGCCAGATCATCGTCAACCTCGTGAACAATGCGATCAAGTTCACCGAGCGCGGCGCCGTGGTCCTCCGCCTGACCGCCGATTCCGCGGCCGACGGGCGGACCGTGGTCCGCTTCACCGTGACGGACACCGGCATCGGCATCGCGCCCGATCAGCTGGACCGCCTCTTCAAGGCCTTCTCCCAGGCCGACGCCTCGAGCACGCGCGTCCGCGGCGGCACCGGGCTGGGTCTGGTCATCTCCAAGCACCTCGCCGAACTGATGGGCGGAGCGATGGGCGTCGAGAGCGAGCCCGGACGCGGCTCGACCTTCTGGTTCACGATCGCCTTCCAGCAACCGGTACGACCGTCCGAACCGGCGGCGCGTCCGCGCCTGGATCCCAGGATGCTCCGCGTCCTGGCGGTTGACGACAGCGAGGTGCAGCGCGACGTGCTCCGTGACCAGATTGCCTCCTGGGGCCTTGAGGCCGCGACGGCCCGCGATGGCGAGGAGGCGCTGCGGATGCTCGCCGACGCGGGCGCGGCGGGCACGCCATTCCGCGTAGCCATCATCGACCGGGACATGCCGAGAATGGACGGGTTCGACCTGGCCATGGCCGTTCGGTCCCGGCGCGATCTCCGCGCCACCGCCCTGATGATCGTCCTGTCCGCCGATGATGAGATCGACCCGAAGCGGCTCCACTCGATGGGCTTCTCGGGGCACATGACCAAGCCCCTGAGACAGTCCCAGCTCTTTAACGCCATCATGGACACCATCGCCGCCGCCAAGCAGGATCCCACGCCCGAACTGCCTGCTCGCCCTCCCTCGGCCGCCATCCCGCCGGCCGCCGGCTCGGCCGATCGGTCCGCGTTGCGCATTCTGCTCGCCGAGGACAACGAGGTGAACCAGATCGTCGCCCAGGAGGTCCTCACCAAGTCCGGCCATCGCTGCGACGTCGTTCCCGACGGGAAGCAAGCCGCCGACGCGGTGCAGCGCCAACGGTACGACGTGGTGCTCATGGACTGCCAGATGCCCGTGATGGACGGCTTCGAGGCCACGCGGACGATCCGCCGCAACGAGGCCGCCGGGCGCGTCCCGGGGCGTATCCCGATCATCGCGCTGACCGCCAACGCGATGCAGGGCGACCGGGAGCGGTGCCTGGAGGCCGGCATGGACGGTTACGCGAGCAAGCCCATCAACCCCAAGGAGCTCTTGCGGGCCATCGAGCAGGCGCTCCAACGCGGCACAGCCGTTCCCGAGGCGGCGTGAAGAGGGTCCGCGAGCAGGAGGGCGAGTTCCAGCCCGTGAGTTCCGATTCCAACGCAGTACGGCGAACGCTCGGCGGCGCGGAGCCCACCAGATCGTCGGCGGAGTTCGACTTCAGCAGCCGGCGGGCGGCGAGAAGAAGCACGCCAGGAAGTCAAAGAAGTCCTGGCTGTTGGTCATCCCGTCCTGATTGAAGTCGGCGCTGCCGCCGAAGAACGACGAGAGGAAATCGAAGAAGTCCTGGCTGTCGACGCTCCCCGAGTGGTTCCAGTCACACGGGCAACCGCCCGCCGGCGGAGTGAACTGGACCGTCAGCATCGGGCGGACGTCCGGGGCCGTGTTCTCCCGGGTGTCGAACCGCTTGGCCGACGCGAACACCGCCTCGTCGCCGCGGAGCAGCCACCCGTAGTTCGTCGCAGGATGGTCCAGCCAGCCTTGGGCGTCGCTCACCATCCCCGCGGTCGAGCCCCACGTGTAGAAGTCGAACTGATTGACGATCTGCGCGGCGCTGGCCGTCGGCGCGTAGTCCCCCCCAGGCGTCGCCCACAGAACGGTGTCGAAGAACCGGTACGTCCAGGTGGCGTCGCCCGGCGCGGCCAACGCGCCGGCCCCGCCGTTGATGCCGGCGTTGGACGCGCCCTCACCCCAGTCGGCCAAGACGGGGTGCAGTTCCACGCTGGCCGGCCCCGAGACCGTGCGCGACATGTGCAGGCGCAGCGTCACGGCCGTGATCGTCGAGCCCGCCGGCACCGCGCCCGCGACGTTGAACGCGACCAGGCCGCGGCGTGATTGGCCCCCCGCCGTCAGGCCGGCAAAGAACGTCGGCCCCGACCCGCTGCTGAGCAGGCCGTTCGGGTCCTCGTAGAGCGTGTTGTCTTTGCTCGCCCCGATCGACACCGTATCGGCGCGCCCCAGCGCGCCAGCGCCGGTGACGACGCAGACTCCGACCAGACGAAGGACAGACCTCAACATGTCCCGGCTCCTCTTGCCGCGATTCCCAACCCGCCGGACCGCGGGCAGCCGGCCCCGGCGCGCACCACCCCCCAATCATGCCCCACGCTTGGGCCAATGTCCCGACCGAATGTCCACATTGCATTGCGGAATTGGAAGGCGTTATGAGACAAGCCTCCCATTCCGGGCCGGGTTCGCGGGCCCCCGCGCCCGCCGCGAAAGCCCCGGGCACGCGGCCACGCCCCCTCGAACGCCGGGTTAGAATGGCGGGATGTTCGGGCGGCCCAGCCACGTCCCGGCGGTCCTCACTAGCGCCCAGGCGGCGCGCTTGCTTCATTCCAGGTGGCTCACCGAGGCGCTCGCTTCGCCGCGGCCGCTGCCCAGCGTCCCCGTCGTGCCGGTCGACGAAGGGGGCTTCTCGCTCGTGACCGGCACGCCGCTGGGCCGGGCGTGGGTGGAAGCCTGGTGGACCCGGATCCTCGATCAGGTCCATGCGAACCTCGAGCCCGCGGGCTCGTCCTAGTACCGGCTGCTACAACTCCTCACCCGTCCCCGCCGACCCGGAGTCCTTCAATGTCCGACGCCCCCACCGTCCAGACGACCAAGACCAACCGCGCCTGGCTCCTCAAGATGGTCATCTTCATGATCGTTCTGCTCGGCTTTGGGTGCTGGGGCCTGTTCGACGCGTGGTACGCGTACCCGGCCCGAGGCGAGGCCGACGCGACCTTCCGTCTCAAGGCCTACCTAGAGGCCGCCCGCGACGCCGGGCGGCTCAACGGCCCCGGCGTGACCGTCGCCGATCCCTCCGCCGAACTGGCGGCATTGAGCAAGCGCGAGGCGGACCTGCGCCGGGCGGCCGCCGACCTGACGATGTCCGGCCGACAGGCAAAGGCCGACCTGGCCCGCCTCGAATGGCTGCAGTCGCTCAAGAGGCTGGGCAGGCTCGGCAGCGCGCCGTCGCGCCTGAGGGTCGATGGGCTCGATGCGCAACTGGCCCAACTCACCCAGCAAACCAAGACCATGGTGCAGCCCTCGCCGCTGGCGGCCTACGACCTGCCCCTGCAGTGGGCATTCGTTGTTCTCGGCTTCGGCCTGGCCGCCTGGCTGGCCGTCCTGATCGCCCGCGTGTCGGGGCACAAGTACCGCTGGGACCCGTCGGACCATCGTCTGACGCTCCCCGGCGGGGCCAGCCTCGTGCCCGCCGATGTGCGCGAGTTCGACAAGCGCAAGTGGCACAAGTTCTACGTCACGCTGCACCTGAATGACGGCAGATCCATCCCGCTGGACCTGCTTCGGTTTGTCCCGCTCGAGGACTGGGTGCTGGCGATGGAGAAGGTCCGCTTCCCCGAGGCCGCCA
>JBGPGM010000302.1:0-4035 GCA_041483855.1 Phycisphaerae bacterium
CATCGTGACGATCACCGATCTCAACGGCGAGACGCTGTGCTGGGATTCGTCGGGGACGATCGGGTTCAAGGGGGCCCGCAAGTCCACGCCGTTCGCCGCCACGCGCGCCGGCGAGGCGGCCGGGCAGAAGGCCCGCAAGCTGGGCATGTCCGAGATCGAGGTCCACATCCGCGGGACCGGGGCCGGGCGGGAATCGGCGGTGACGGGCCTGGTGAGCACGGGTCTGCGGGTGAGCGCCATCGAGGACCACACGCCGATCCCGCACAACGGGTGCCGGCCACCCAAGCGCCGTCGCGTCTAGGACGCGCCGGCTGACGAAGCGTTCTTCCGCCGCCGGAAAGAAGGGCGGCCCGTGCTCAGCGGGCGGGCCGACCCGAGGACCGAGCGGCGACATGCTCCCGAGGCCACCGCTGAATCCGACGAGGTTTTACCATGCGCATCCGCTGGCGCGGGCTCGAACTGCCCAATCGTGTCCTGGCCGACCCGAAGTTCAAGAGCGACGTGTTCGGGCGGTTCACCGTCGAACCGTTCGAGCGCGGCTTCGGCACGACCATCGGCAACAGCATCCGCCGGGTGCTGCTGTCGTGCCTGGAGGGGGCGGCCGTGACGGCCGTCAAGATCAAAGGGGCCCAGCACGAGTTCACCTCGCAGCCGGGCGTCATGCAGGACGTGACCGACGTCATCCTCAACGTCAAGTCGCTGGTCGTCAAACTCGACGGCGACGAGCCCAAGACGATGAAACTGGCCGCCACGGGTCCGGGCGACGTGACCGCCGACCTGATCGAGGCGGACCCGGCGGTGACGATCCTGAACAAGGACCTGGTGCTGGCGACGCTGACGGACAAGGTGGATTTCGAGATGGAACTGCGGGTGGCCAAGGGACGGGGCTACATCCCGGCCAGCGAGCAGTACGCCGACCCGAATGCCGAGCAGGAGATCGGGATGATCCCGGTAGACGCGATCTACTCGCCGGTGCAGCGGGTCCGCTACAAGGTCGAGGAGACCCGCGTCGGGCAGAAGACCAACTACGACAAGCTGGTGCTGGACGTGTGGACCAACGGCACCGTCACGCCGGAGATGGCCATCGTCGAGGCGGCCAAGATCCTGCGCAAGCACCTCAACCCCTTCGTGCAATACTTCGAGATCGGCCAGGAGCACGTTTCGGTGGAAGCCGCCGCGGCCGCGAGCGTGGACGAGGAGCTCATCCGCAAGCTGCAGATGCCGGTGAGCGAGTTGGACCTGTCGGTTCGGGCGAGCAACTGCCTGGAGTCGGCGCAGCTGGCGACGGTGGCGGACCTGGTGACCAAGACCGAGGCGGATCTGCTCAAGGTCCGGTCGTTCGGGCGGACGAGCCTTCGCGAGGTGAAGAAGAAGCTGCAGGATCTGGGGCTGGACCTGGGGACGAAACTGCCCGAGGGCGCGGGCATCACCACCACGCCGTCGGCGCCGCCGCAGTAGCACGGCACGGCGGTTGGACTGGGTATACTTGGCCCCCCGGTCCGGCCCATGGGCCGGGCGGACCACGGGGCCGTCAGGAGCGTCGTCATGCGTCACCGCAGAGGGGGATACCGGCTCGGGCGGACCACCGCGCACCGCGCCTCGACCCTGCGCAACATCGCGGCCGGGCTGTTCGAGCACGGCCAGATCACCACCACCATCCCCAAGGCCAAGGCCGTGCAGCCGATGGTCGAGAAGATCATCACGCTGGCCAAGCGCGGCGACCTGCACGCCCGGCGCGCCGTCATCGCCAAACTCGGGCGCGACCGCCTCGCGTTCGACTGGCTCTACTTGCCCAAGGGGGCGACCGACCAGGAGAAGGCGGCGGTGGACGCCCAGCGAGACCGAGCCGCGGCGTACTTTGACGTGCCGGACGGCGCGAAGGTGGAACGGAACCGGTACGGCGAACTCCGCAAGGCCCCGAAGCTGGTCAAGCACATCTTCGACAACGTCGCGCCGCGGTTCCGGGACCGGGCCGGGGGGTACACGCGGATCGTCAAGCTGGGCAAGCACCGGATCGGCGATGCGTCCCAGTTGTGCGTCATCCAGTTCGTCGGCGCCGAGGATGGGCCGGAGATCGGCGGCAACCCGAGCACCCGCCGGCGGATCGCCGACAAGCGCACCGCCTGCGCGGCCAAGCTTCGCAAGGACAAGGACGCATCCCCGGTCAAGGCGGACCAACCGACCTGAGCAGATTCCGAGCGACACGGCCCTGCAAAGCCCATTCCTGCGGAGAGGGCTTTTTGTTTGCCGGCGCGTTCGTGGTGGTGGAAGTGGTGTTGGTCGAGGGGCGGAGTGGCAATACGGAGCGTGCGGTTGACTTGGAGGCTCGCTACAATGGGCCGGACCTGCACGTTCGCAGGCCGTTTACGGAAGGAATCTGCCGATGCGATCTCCATGTGTGTGCTGCCGTGATTTAAAGGGCGCGGCGACGCTTGCCGCCGCCATCCTTGTGACCGGGCTGTTGTCCGCGTGCGCCGGCGACAGCGGGTGCTGCGCTTCGGACGGCTGCTGCAAGGGCGATGACGCCTGTTGCAAGGCGGGCGATCAGGCCAAGAGCGCGCCGGACCATGACAAGGACGCGGGCGCGACGACGCCGGCCGCGCCCCAGAAGTAGTGAGCCCGGTGGGCCGGCGGCAGGGCCATCTGCGTACGTTCGTTCGTATATTATTTGGTAGTCGGTCATAAAGGCAAGGGGAGCGCGGAAGGCGCCCGCCCGACGCCCAATGAGAGTGCGCAGGGCGTCGCGGGCATGCACGCCTCGGGCGAAATGGTTACGCTAACCGGGGGTTTGCGCCAGGGCGAGCGGTCTTGGGCGGCCCCCGAGGTTGAGTGGTTCAGGTCGGAGGCTGCTGCCGCTGCGTGGGCGGTGTGCGGCCGACACCGCAAGGAGCGATCCCCATGAGAAAGTCGTTGATCCGTACTGCTTCGGTGGCCTTGGCGGCCGCGTTGTGCTTCAACGCGATCCCGCTGACGGGCTGCGAGTCCAAGAAGGAACCGGCCAAGCCGATGCCGAAGCCGGCTCCGGCACCGGCGCCCGCGGCTCCCGCACCGGCGCCCGCGCCGGCGAAGTAATCCTGTTCTTCTGTTTGCAGTCTGGCGAGCGGGCCCGTCGTGACGCGGCGGGCCCGCTGTTTTTTTGGCGCGGAGCGGGTGGGGCGCCGGCGCACCGGCTGCTTTGTCGATGGGGCCGGCTGCTGCTACGCTCCTGCCCATGCTCGACGCCCTGGCGCAACTCGAGAGCGAGGGTCTGGCGGAGCTGGCCGGTGTGGCCGATGCCGTGGCGCTGGAGCGGTGGCGCATCGACTACCTGGGGGCGAACGGGAAGATCAAGGGCGCGTTGGCGGGGCTGAAGGATGTGCCCAAGGAGTCGCGCCCGGCGGTGGGCCAGCGCGCCAACCAGGTCAAGGCGACGCTGGAGGAGGCGTTCAAGGCACGGCAGCACGCGCTGGGAGCGGGCGGGGCGGCGGGTGGGGGCGCTGGGGCAGGGGGGCCGGGGATCGACATGACCGAGCCTGGGCTGCTGTGGTCGAGCGGCCCCGGGCGGCGGCACATCATCACGCGGGTGCGCGAGGAACTGGTGGAGGTGTTCGCGCGGATGGGCTTCAGCGTGGCCCAGGGGCCGGAACTGGAGGACGACGAGCACAACTTCGTCAAGTTGAACATCCCGGCGGAGCACCCGGCCCGCGACCCGATCGACAACTTCTACATCGACGACCCGGCGACGACGGCCCGGCCGTGGATGTTGCGGTCGCAGACGAGCACGGTGCAGGTCCGGGTGCTTGAAGCGGCGGTGGCCGCGGGTGAGGGGACGGCGCAGGGGCTGCCGGTGAAGGTGGTCGCGCCGGGGCGGGTGTACCGGCCGGACACGGTGGACGCGACGCACTCGTTCATGTTCCACCAGATCGAGGGGCTGTGCGTGGACCGGGGGGTGAGCATGGCGGACCTGAAGTCGTGCCTGTTCCACTTTGCGCGGGCGTACTTCGGGCCGGAGGCGCAGGTGCGTCTGCGCCCGTCGTACTTCCCGTTCACCGAGCC
>JBGPGM010000303.1:0-4030 GCA_041483855.1 Phycisphaerae bacterium
CGGCGGGCCGGCCGCGCTCCAGGAGCAACTGTCCAAGGTGGAGCAGCAGGCCGCGTTCTACAAGCTGCTGCGCACCAAGCGCTGGCCCATGACCAAACTCATGGCCGACATCGCCGGTGCTGCACCCGTCGGCGTCGTGCTCGACACGCTCGACCTGTCGCGCGACCAGGGCGTGACCATCCGCGGGACGGCCGACTCGTACGAACTGGTCACCACCTTCCGCAAGAACCTCTCCGACACGCACGTCTTCGGCGATGTCGCGACGCCCAGCATCGACACCGCCAACGCCAAGGTCCAGTTCCAGTTGTCCGCCCAGGTCACCGCCCCGCTGTACCCCGCCACCCCTTCCCAGGACTTCGCCGCCAAACCCCTGGCGGATCGGCTTTACGGTGAGGGTGCCGCCCAGTCAGGGGGCGACGCGCCGTCGGATCTCGCATCCGACCGGTCATCGTCGGAGACCAGGGGCGCGGCCCCGGGGCGCCGTGGCGGGCGCGCCGGGCGAGACGGCCGCGAACCGCGCAACGGGCGCGATGCGCGTGAGCCGGCTCCCGCGCCCGACCGGCCCGTCGCGCCCAAGGCCGGTCCGGTCGAGATCCCCGCCGCGCTGACTGACGGCCAGATCGCGGCCATGGACCGCACCACGGCCCTGAAGGAGTGGACGACGCGCAACTTGATCGGCAAGTCGCCCAGCGTTGACGAGGCGGTCAAGGAGCGCCTCAAAGAAGAGGCGGCGAAGTGCAGGCAGCGGTATGTGGAGTTGAACCAAGCCCCTGGAGCAATCAAGCCATGACCCTGCTTGCCAGGTTCCAATCCTTCCCCCGCGCGATCCGCTGGGCCATCCTCGGCGCGGCCGTCATCATACTCTACTTCGCCGTCGTCGAGCCCGTGCTGGACCTGACCAACCGCTTCAGCGCCAAGGCCGACCTCCTGGCCGCGAGCCTGCGAAAGATCCGGGCGCTCCAGTCGGCCGATTCCGATCAGGGGCGTGTGCTGGCCTCGGGGCAGGCCAGTTTCGGCACGCCGCTACTCCCCATCGACCCGGCCAACACGCCCGACGCGATCCACCACCTCGTGGACAGGGTCCTCGAAACCCAGGGCGTCTCCGTCCGCACCACCAACGAGCGCCGTATCCCGCTCCGCGATGAGGAGTTCAACATCCTCGCCGGCGGCGCCGGCTCCATCGACCGCTTCATCCTCGACGTCACCTTCGACGCCACGCCCGAGACCGTCACTGCGATCGTCGCCCAGTTGGAGCAGTCCCCGCAGGTTGCCGCCGTCTCCCGCGTCGAGGTCCGCCGTCCCGAGGCCGGGCGCTCCGGCTCCTCCGGCGCCGCCCCCGCCGGGCGCACGGTCAAGGCGACGGTCTCCTCCGAGGCCTGGATCGTCGCGGCGTCACGCATCGCGTCCGCCGTCGGCGGCCCGGGCAGGAGCAATCCATGAGCGGCGCCGCTCACCCCCCCCCCCACGCCGCCGCCGTCAGGTCATGGTTTCATGGCTCGCGGCGCATCGGCATCGTCACCCTGCTTGGCGTCGGGGCCGTGGCCCTGTTCATGGCCTACACCGCCTGGCCCGTGGTCGCTTCGGTGTTCGCTCCGTCTGCCGCCTCCGGTGGCGAAGGGAACGGACAGACACCCGCCGGCGTGCTCGCCGCCTCGATGGCCAACTACAAGGCTCAGGTTGACGGCCGCTCGCTCTTTTTCATCCCCCGTCCCAAGCACCGTGATCTGCCGCCGGCCGACGCCGGCCCGCGGCAGCCCGCGCCTCCTGCCTCCTACGGCGGACCACCCCTGATCGCCATGATCAACGGCGCCGCCTGGTTCAACGACGGCCGCAAGCTCGTGCCCGGCGCCGAGGCGGACCGCGGCCTGCGCGTCATCTCCATCGATCCTCCCTGGGGCGCGCGCGTCCAGTGGCAGGGCGTCGAGTTCACCATCCCTCTCTTCAACCGCGACGCCCTCGCCGGGGGCGGCTCACCTTCTACTCCGGCTCCCGACTCCGCCGCTCCGGCTGGTCCCAAACCTCCCGCGCCCGCCGCCAAGCCATCTCCAGAAAAGACCGACCGGCCGGAGGATGCGCCCCCAGACGCAGCCCCGTCCCCACCCCCGGATCAACCGTCGTCCGATTCGCCCGCCCCCAAGAGACCCGCCGCGAACAACCAACCGACCGCCGGAACGGAGAACCGATGAACGCATGGCCGCCCAATCGAAGGCAAGATGCCAGATTCCTGGCCGCGACCATCCTGGTCGCCGCCGGCAGTTCGCTCGGCCCGGCCCCGCTCGCCCTGGCCATCCCCCAGGCCGAAGCGCCGCGCACCGTCGAGCCGGACCCCGTCCCCGCGGCCGCTCCCGCGCCGGCCTCACCCTCCCCGGCCGCCCCCGCTCCGGCGCCCGCGCCGCGCCCCAGGGATGAGCGCGGCCGGCGCATCCAGCCCGATGAACCGACCGTCCTGGCCTTCAAGAACGTTTCCGTCGATCAGGTGATCCCCTTCATCGTCGAGGCCACGGGCAAGACCGTCCTACCCATGGCCGACGTGCAGGCCCGGCGCATCACGATCCTCAACGACCAGCCGATGAAGCGTTCCAAGGCCCTGGACCTGGTCTTCTTCGCCCTGGGTCAGAACGGCATCGCCGTCGTCGAGACCCAGGAGATGGTCACCTTGAGCGATCTGGCCGACGTGCACCGAACGCCCGTCCCCGTCCTGGGGCCCGACGTGCTCCTCCGGGACCGCGAGGACATCGGCACGATCGTCGAGAAGGTCTTCTCCATCAAGAACGGCAGCGCCCAGAACATCGGCGACGTCATCAAGGACACGCTCCCCGACTACGCCAAGATGCTCGTGGACAAGGACTCCAACCAGATCGCCATCATGGGCAACATCGGCCTGCTGCAGCGGCTCGAGAGCCTCATCACCCGGCTGGACCAGCAGAACTACAAGTCGCTCTCGACCGAGACCTTCCGCCTCCGCTACGCCGACGCCGAGCAGGTCGCCGACAGCATCCGCCAGTTGTACTCCGACACCGCGCCGCGCACCGGCGGCGGCCAAGGTGGCGGCGGCGGCGGAAATCCACTCCAGCAGTTCTTCCAGCAGCAGCAGCGCGGCGGTCAGGGTGGTCAGGGCGGTCAGAACCGGCCCGGCGGGCAACAGGGCCAGCGCCCCGGCCAGCAGGGCGCCAATGCCTCCAACACCTCCGCCAACCTGCGCGTCACCGCCAGCACGCAGCAGAACTCCGTTACAGTCCTGGCCGAGCCCGAGATCCTCGCCCAGATCCGCAAGCAGATCGAGGAATCCTGGGACGTGGCGTTGCCCGTCGACCAGGTCGTTCCCCGCATCTACAACCTCAAGAACAGCGATCCAATCAAAGTCCGCACCGCGCTCGAGAGCCTCTTCGGCCAGGGCACGCCCAGCACGCCCGGCCAGGGGGGCGGCGGCGGGGGCGGGACCACCGGCACCTCCAAGGGCGTCGGCCGCCTGGCCGGCCACTACTCCTTCGAGGCGCTGCCCGAGTCCAGCCGCCTGGTCGTCGTCAGCAAGACCCCTGACGATCTGGACGTCATCGACAAGATCATCGAGGGGCTGGATCAGCCCCAGTCCGCCGGCCTCCCCCAGATCATCGAACTCAAGCACGCCTCCGCCGAGGAACTGGCCGAGCAGCTCAACGCCATGCTCGCCCAGGAGGGCACGCTGGCCCAGATCATCCGCTCGCAGACCGGCCTGACCACCGCCTCCTCCAGCGCCTCCCCTTTCGCCACGCAGCAGACCGACACCACCCAGCAGAACCAGCAGAACCAGCAGACCACCTCCAACGCCAACATGCAGTTCTGGTGGCAGCGGGCCCGCCCGCCCACCACCACTTCCGGCTCGGGCAACCTCGTCGGCAAGATCCGCATCGTCCCTGTCTGGCGCCAGAACGCCCTGATGATCATGACCCCGCCCGAGTACTCCAACTCGCTGGTCACCCTCGTCGAGCAACTCGACCACCCCGGCCGCCAAGTCCTCATCGCGGCCATCGTCGCCGAGATCTCCTCCGAC
>JBGPGM010000304.1:0-4021 GCA_041483855.1 Phycisphaerae bacterium
CCCCGCAACCGCCAGATTCGTCCTCATGTACAAGTCCCCGGCATCGCCGGGCGCCGTGCCCGCCCAACGAACCCCCGGCCCGGCCCGCGGGCGTGCCCGCCGGGTCTGACCGTCCGCCGGCGCGTCACGCATCCCGCGCCGGATCCGTTACCCTATGGGGAACCCCTCCGGACCATCGCCACAGCCGTTCCCCGCCATGCCCACCCCCAGCATCCAACCACCACCGCCCCGCCTCGCTCTGGGCCCCCTCCTCCTGTCCGCTCTTCTCGCCCTCCTCCCCACCGCCGCCCACGCCCAACTCCCCTTTTTCTCCGGCGGCAAGCCCACGGCATTCCGCAACGCCCGCATCGTCACCATGGCGGGGCCCGTCATCGAGAAGGGCACCCTCGTCATCAAGGGCGCCCGCATTGAAGCCTTCGGCGCCGACGTGGATGCACCCGCGGACGCCACCACGATCGACGCCGCCGGCCTGACCATTACCCCCGGTCTGATCGACGTCGACGGCTCGCTGGCCATGACCGAAATCGAGGGTCCGCGCGCCGGAGGAGGCGGTAACCCCGCACCCACCAATCGCGCCTTCGACGCCTTCGACCGCTACGCCGCCGACGAGTTCCGCGAAGCCCTGCGAAACGGCGTCACCGCCATCTTCATCTCCCCGCCCGGTTCCGCCCGCGGCATCACCGGCACGGCCGCCATCGTCCGCCTCGTCGCGGGCGACGGCCCCACCGCCGGCGAAGTCCTCAAGGACGACGCGGCCCTGTGCATCGACCTCGGTTCGGGCGATGCGGCGCTGGCGCGACTGAACACCCTCGACAAGATCCGCCATCAGTTCAAGGCCGCGCTCGACTACCGCGAAACGCTCGACGCCTACAAGGAAGACCTCGAGGAATACGAGAAGAAGATCAAGGAGCGCGCCGACAAAGCCGCTAAGGCCGACACCCAGTCCAAGGACGCCAGGGCCCCCGCCACGGGCAACAAGCCCGACGACAAGCCCGCGCCGCCCATTGACAAGGCTGAGAAGAAAGACGCCCCGCCCAAGCCCGGCGCCGATCAAGGCCCCAAGAAAGAAGACGAGATCAAGAAGCCCGCTCAGCCTTCCCCCGATCACGACAGCGACATCGTCCTCAAGGCCATCGATCACCAGCTCCCCGTCCGCGTCACCGCCCAGCGCTCCGAGGACATCCTCAACGCCCTCGACCTGGCCAAGGAGTTCTCCCTCAACATCGTCCTCGTCGGGGGCGCCGATGCCCACCTCCTCACCGACCGCCTCGCCGACGCCAACGTCCCTGTTGTCCTCAGCCAATCCATCGGCCCCGGCGCCTTCCGCAACGACGAGTTCCACCGCCGCCTCCCCGGCGCGGCCGCGGCCCTCTCCCACGCCGGCGTCAAATGGGCCGTCGGCAGCGGCAGGGGCCGGCTGACCACCCGCTTCGTCCTGATGAACGCGCAGCTCGCCGCCCAGTTTTCCGACAAGCCGCTGGACCCGCTGGCCCTGGTAACCTCCGACGCCGCGGCCTTCCTGAACCTCTCCACCAAGGTCGGCCAGCTGGCCCCCGGCGGCCTGGCCGACCTGATCCTCTGGACCGGCGACCCATTGGACAGCACGTCCCGCGTTCGTGAGGCATACTGCAATGGGGTGCTGCTCTACCGCGAGGCCGCCCCGCCCAAGCCGGGCGCGGGAGCCGGTCAATGAAGCCGTCTCGCCTATCGCTGATCCTCGGTCTGTCGCTGCTGGCGGCGCTGCTGTGCCTTGCTTCCGCCGTCCGCGCCCAGGACCGCACCATCATCATCGCCGACCGCGCCGTCGCCGCCGACGGCACGCTGGTCCCCACCGGTGCGATCGTCATCTCCGGCGGAAAGATCGAGCGCCTCGCGACCTCCGCCGACGCCGCCCAGCTCAAAGAGGCGCAACAGGTTTATCGCGGAGGGAGCGGCGCCGTTCTCTGCCCCGGACTCATCGACCTCCGCTCTTCCCTCGGTGCGTTCAACAACAACGTCGACCGCACCCACCCCATCGACCCCGCCCTCTCCGTCCTCGAAGCCATCGACCCGGCCGACCCCGCCCTCGCCACCGCCCTCGCGGCCGGCATCACCGCCGCCCTCATCACCCCCGCCGACAACAAGGTCGTCGCCGGAACCGCGGCCACGGTCCGTACCTTCGCCCCTGACGGCCGCCTCGACGTGCTGCGCGCCGACGGTCCCCTCGTCTTATGCCTGGGTCCCAGCGTCTTCAACACCGACCGCGAGCCCACCTCCCGCCCGGGCGCTCTCTTCCTCCTGCGCGAAGCGCTCACGCAAGCCAAGGCGGGCAAGGGCGACACGCGCCTGGCCGATCTACTGGCCGGCAAGCAGTCCGCCATCGCCGTCTGCGCCGCCGGCGAGGACGTGACCGCCATGATCCGCACCCTCGCCGAGTACCACGTCGTCCCCGCCATCGTCCACACCCCCGACCTCGTCGACACCGTCGCCGATATCAAGTCTGCCGGCGCGGCCGTCATCGCCGGTCCCTACAGCTTCTCCTCCTCGCCCCGCTCCCTGGCGGGTCCCGCCGCGGCTGCCGCCGCCGGCCTGGACCTGGCCTTTGCCGCCGGAACGCCCGCGAACGAGGCGGCCTCCCTTCGCGTCTGCGCGGCCCTGGCCGTCCGGTACGGCATGGACGCCGCCGCCGCCCGGCGCGCCATGACCTCCACCGCTGCCCGCATCGCCCGCGTTGACGACCGTGTCGGCGCTGTCAAGCCCGGGCTGGACGCCGACCTCGTTCTCTTCTCCGGCGACCCCCTCAGGCTGGACTCCAGGGTTCTGGAGGTTTACATCAAGGGTCAGCGCGTTTACGCGGCCCCCCCGCCGCCGGCGTCCGCCGACGCCGCTGCCTCGACAGGAGATTCCCATGATCGACACGCCGACAAGCCCTAGGGCGCTGATCTGCCGTTCGCTCGCCGCGCTCATCGCCGTCCTCACCGCCGCCGGTGCCAGCGCGGGCGCCGCCGACGGCCCCGTCATCATCGTCCTTAAGTCCGCGGCCGTCCATGCCGGCGACGGGCGCGTTCTGCCGGGCGTCGCCGTGCTCGTCCGCGACGGCAAGATTGCTTCCGTGGGCGCCCTGGCCGACATCCCCACCGGCGCGGTCGTCATCGACCTGCCCAAGGGCTCGATCACCCCGGGCCTGATCGACGCCAACGCCCGCCTGGAGCCCGCCGACATCGTCACACCGCCGCGCCGCCAGGGCAGCGCCCTGGCCATGATGTTCCACGCCGCGGACTGCGCGTCGGCCAAGGGCCTCCCCTGTTCCTGCGATCCCCGCCCCTCCTGCGCCCTGGCCGACCTGCACGACTCTCTCGCACCCGAGCAGGTCTGCCCCGTCTGCGGCTTCTCCAAAGACACCGCCGCGGCCATGCTCATGTCCGGCGTCCGCCCCAGCAACTGGTCCCAGACCGAGGCCTCCTCCGAGGTCGTCCCCCACACGCGCCTCCTCGACTCCCTCAACCTCCGCTCCGTCGATCTCGACCGTCTGCTGCGCGCCGGCGTCACCACCGTCTACGCCTCGCCCGATTCCTCCGCCGTCATCGGCCCGCGTGGCGCGATCATCCGTACCGGCGGGCCCGTCGCCGAGCGCGTCATCGCCCCCGAGTCCGCCGTCGCTGCCGCCATGGGCTCCGACCCCTACCGCGTCGGCATGGGCAACGCGCCGCCCTTCGGCGATTCCATCAACGTCCGCACCCGCCGCCCCACCACCCGAATGGGCGTTACCTGGGTCTTCCGCAAGGCCTTCTACGACGCCGACGAGGCCTCGCGCGGCGTGCCCATTAGCGGCGCCGACACCCCACCCCCGCCCGCCCTTCCCGTTCTGGCCGACATCCGCGCCGGGCGCGTCCCGCTTCGCATCCAGGCCCGCACCCAGCACGACATCCTCACCGCCATCCGCCTGACCGATGAGTTCTCCCTGCACTTCGCCCTCGTCGAGGCTACCGAGGCCTACAAGTGCACCGCCGAACTGAAGTCCCATTCGATCCCCGTCATCTTC
>JBGPGM010000305.1:0-4018 GCA_041483855.1 Phycisphaerae bacterium
AGTGCCGGCGCTTCGTGCTCCAGGCACAGACCCAGTCTGGGTGGGTGGTGAGACGGCTGCCGTGGGTGATCGGCGCGGCGGCAGGGCTGGTGTGGATGGCGGCGATCTACCCACCTCTGTCGCGCTGGGGACTGAGCCGCATCATCGCCCAGTACAGCTGGACGAACGCGTGGAAGTGGGAGGTGCGGGGGTTCGTGTTCACGCTGGGGGCGACGGTATCGGCGTGCGTCGGGTTCCTGGCGGCACGCGACGTGGCGCTGATCAGCGTGATCCGCCGGCGGGTGGACAGCGCCCGGTGCACGGTGTGCCGCTTCAGCCTGATGGGGCTGCCGGTGGTGGGCTCCGGGGAGGGGGAATGGGTGCGCTGCCCGGAATGCGGCACGGTGCTGCTGCTGGCGGAGATGGGGCTCAGGGCGGAGGACCTGATCGCGCGCCGGGCACGGCAGGAGGGCGCGCCGCCCGTTGCCGAGGCCGTCGAACTGGGAGCCAAGGCGCGCCGGTTCGTGTCCAACGCGGAGGGAGCGCCGGGTGCGGAGCCGCCGGCGCCGCCGTGACAGGGCCGGAGTTGGCGCGGGGCCAGCCGCTAGGCTGTGCCCGTGCGACTGCCGCTGACGAAGGTGTACCGCGCGTTTGAGGAACTGGACGACTTCTCCGATGAGGAGTGCGAGCGGTTCGTGTTCCAGGCGCGGGTCCAGGCGGGGGCGAGCGCCGGGTGCCTGCCGGTGATCGCGGGCGGGGCGGCCGGGGTCGTGTGGATGGTGGTCGGTGTGGCGGTTGTGCAGGGGCTGGTCGCGCTCGGCGGCGCAGCGGCGGGGACGGGCCCGATGGCGGTGCTGCTCTGGGCCGGCGGTCTTGTCATGACCATGGGGCTGGCCGGGCTGATCTGCCGCGACGTGCTGCTGATCCGCGCGGTGCGGGCGCGGGTGCACAGCGCCCGCTGCACGAACTGCCGGTTCAGCCTTCTGGGGCTGCCGGTGAGGCACGGCGCGGTGCGCTGCCCGGAATGCGGCACGGACCTGACGCTGCTGAGCCTGGGGCTCAAGGAGGAGGACCTGATCCCGCGCCGGGCGGGCGGGGACACGTGATAGGCTGTACCCATGCGCGTGCCGCTGTCGAGGGTCTACCGCGCCTTCCCGGAACTGGACAAGTTCAGCGACGAGCAGTGCCGCGCGTACGTGAAGTTAGCCAGGCGGGAGCGGCGGGTGTCGGGCGTGTTGGTAGTGCTGGCGTGTATCGGGCTCGTCTTCGTCATGGTGCCGCTGCTGTTGGTGCCCACTGCGGCGCTCGTGGAGCACGTCGGGCGATCCTTCCTTGAGCGCGGCGACTACCAGACGCCGACGCTGGCTGACCTCGTGGCCGCCGTGATCGTCGCCACCGCGACGGTGGCGCCGCCGGGGCTGCTGGTGCTGTTCATCCGCGACCGCTGGCTGCACCGAGCGGTGAGGCTGCACCTGCAAGGCGCCCACTGCCCGCGCTGCGCGTACCTGCTGCTGGGTCTGGAAGTGGTGGACGACATGGTGCGCTGCCCGGAGTGCGGCGAACAGCACCGGCTGCGCGACCTGGGCCTGGCGCCGGGGGACATACTGGCCACCACCGCGGGAGCGATCGACACCAGGTCAACGGTGCGGCCGGCGGGGACGCGGCCCTCCCATCCTCCGACGCAGCCGACGCCCAGAGGCGCCGGTCAGACGCCCTGACGCCTTCGCAGGCCCAGGGTGCGGACGGTGATCGACTTGAGGGCGCGGTGCAGGCCCAGGCCCTTGAGCGTGTTGTTGAGGCGGTCGGCGATGCGGTAGCGGATGTTCTGGCGGATGATGTCCTGGGCCATGGCGTGGGGGTCCACGCCGTTGTGACTCCCGTTGTGCTGGGCCAGTTGCTGCGAGAGCGCCACGCGCAGGCCCTCGCGCTCCTGCCAGAGCGATTCGGAGAGCGTAAAGGCCCGCAGGTACTCGACGGCCCGGTTGGCGCATTCATGCCCGAAGGCCTGCGACGGGGCCGCGCGGGGCGCGCCCGCCTTGAGGCGCACTGCCTCCTCCAGCAGGGCCACCATGCGGTCGCCCATGTCAGAGAGCGTGAAGCGATCGGCGATCCGTTGCCGGGCCCGCCGACCCATCCGCCGGCACAGGTCCGGGTCGGCCAGCAGGCGCGAGACCTCGTGCGTGTACGCCGCGACCTCCTCGTCGTCGCTGCGCCCGCGTGGCACGAGCACGCCGCAGTCGGGCGTGACCAGCTCACGCTGGCCGCCAACGTCCGCACCGACGACGGCCAGGCCCGCGGCCATGGCCTCGTAGATCGACAGCGCGATCCCTTCCCACAGCGAGGGCAGAAAGAAGATGTCGCAGGCGCTCACCAGGTCGGGCATGATCTCGATCGGCGCCGGGCCCAGGAAGCGGACCCGCTCGCCGAGGCCGTGCTGCTGCACGAACTGCTGAAGCCACGGCAAGTCCTCGCCGTCCCCGGCGACCAGGACGGTGAAGTCCAGTTCGCGCTCGGCCAGTTCGCGCACGACGCGGGCGAAGACCTGGGGCTGCTTCTGGCGGACGATGCGCCCGGCGTAGAGGATGAGGGGCGAGTCCTCGTCCAGAGCGTACTCGATGCGGATGCGCCGGCGGGCGTCGGGGTTGGGGCGCCACGCCTGGGTGTCCTCGCCGGTGTAGCAGACCTGGAGGCGTTGCGGGTCCGCGCCGTGCCCGGCCATCCAGCCCCGCAGGTGTTCGGACGAGACGATGTTCAGGTCCAGCAGGTCCTGGCTGGCGACGGCGTAGCGCGGGTACCCGCCGTTCTTCCAGTACTCCTCCTCCATGTGGCAGTAGTCCACGTACGCCGGCTCCGGGCAGTGGGCCCGCAGGTAGGGGAGCAGCAGGTAGCCCAGCTCGCTGTTGCTGATCAGGACGGCGTCGGGCCGGCGCGACTCGATCAGGTAGCGCAGGAAGACGGGGTGGTCGCAGGCGTCCAGGAAGCCGTGCAGCGCGAAGATGTCCGGCGTGTGCCGGGCGAACTCGGGCAGCCACGAGTGGTCGCCGGCCAGCGTGGTGGCGATGGTGACTTCCCACCCGCGCGAGGTGAGCTGCTTGAGTAGGTTGAGGTTGAACTTGTCCGCTCCGCCCAGGGTCAGCCACGGCACGAGCATGAGCAGGCGTGGGGCCGGCTTGGCCAGGCGCGCGGCCAGAGGCGGGCGCTGCGGGACGCGGTCGTAGGCCAGCGGCCACCGGGGTTGGAGCGTGGGGAACGAGCCGCCGTACAGGCGCGGGTACCGCTCGCGCAGGCGATCATGGAACTCGCGCCGGCGCTCGGAGGCGCCGACGTTGCGCCACGCCTCCCAGTGCCCGCCGCGTCGCCGGTACCAGTCCAGGTACTCGGGTATGGTCGCCCCCCAGAAGCCGCGGTCGGCGCAGCGCATCCAGAAGTCCCAGTCCTCCAGGCCGGCGCGGATGCCCTCCTCGTAGCCGCCGACGGCCTCGTGGGCCAGCCGGCGGACCATGGCCGTGGCCGTGGCCAGATTCTCGGACAGGAAGCCGTCGTTGTCGTGGAAGCCGCGGGTCCAGAGGTACTGCTCGGCGCCAAAACCGACCGTGAACCCTTTGACGAAGGCCGCCTCGGGGTGGGTGTGCAGGTACCAGACGCACTTTTCGAGCGTGGTCGGTTCGATGAGGTCGTCGCTGTCGAGTTGGAAGACCAGGTCGGCGGCGGCGTGGGCGAAGCCGGTGTTGCGCGCGGCGGACAGGCCGCGGTTGTGCGCGTGGTCGATGACGCGGATCCGCGGGTCGCTGTCGCGGTACTTGACGAGGATGGCGACGGCCTCCGGATCGGTCGATCCGTCGTTGACGATGATCCACTCCCAGTCCTGCAGGGACTGGTTGAGCAGGCTGCGTGCGGTCTGGTGGAAGACCGCGCCGGTGTTGAAGAACGGCGTGACGACCGTGCAGCAGGGGGGCGCACCCGGGTCGGTCCGGGAATACTCGAATCGGGGCCGGTCCGGTGAGACGGGCGTGCTCAGGAAGTTCGGCATCCGGGGGTC
>JBGPGM010000306.1:0-4016 GCA_041483855.1 Phycisphaerae bacterium
CGACCTGCCGGAACTGGACAACACCGGCGCCGAGTACATCATCGACGAGCGGGATGTCTACGAGCGCCGCCGGCTGGTGGACATGCGGATGAAGCGCAAGGAATCGGCGTAGGCCGCCGTCCGCGTCGGCGCCGCCCAACCGGCGGTCAGTTCAGGTCCGCGCAGCACCAGCCGGTGCGCCCGTCCACCTCGACGCGCGCCAGCAGGTGCACGCGCAGGTCCGCGTCCAGCAGCCGGCGCACCGACTTCGGCGTGGCCGTGAACAGGTGCAGCACCGGCGCCCGGTGAGGGTCCAGCGCCCGGCCGACCCCCGGCAGGGCGCTGAGCAACGCCGCGTGCGCGCCCAGCCACGCCGACGCCACCAGCAGGGAGCGGATGGCCGGCTCGCTGTCCTGATCCTCCGTGCCCGCCAGCGCGTGCGGGCGCCCGGCCTGGTCGATCGCGAACTGCACCGACTCGGCATAGGGGCACCGCACCGCCAGCACCCGGAGGCCCGCGACGTGCCCGGCCAGCGGTTCCTCAGCGGGCCCGCCCTGGGCGGCATCGTCCGAGGACGGGCGCGGCGGCGGATCGTCGAGCGGTACGGGCGGTGTCGTGCCCGGAAGCTCGGCACGAGCCTCAACTGGCGCCTCGGCCGTCGCCGCCGGGGCGACGGGCTCGGGCGCGATGGCCGGCCGGCCGGTAGGGACCGCTTCCGCGCTTCGAGCGGCCTTCGTGATGGTCCGTTCCAGGATGTCCACGACGCCCGCGGCGTCCTCGGCGATGCGCCCGCTGAAGACGAGCGTCGGCGCCCGGCCGGACTGGATCCGCGGGCTGGCGACGGATGTGTTCAGACGCCGGCCCAGGAACGTCTGCGTCGCGTCTGCTAGTTTGGCGCCGACCGCCGCGGCCCAATCAGGGGCGGCGCCGATGACGGCCACGTGCAGGTTCGGTTCGCCGGCGCCGCCGGGAGCCTGGGGCAGCCGGGCGCAGACCAGCTTGAGCGTGCGGTAGGCGGCCACGACCGCGGCCTCGTCGGCGCTGGTCAGCAGAGTGATCAGCCGGACGATGGGACGGCAGGCCAGCACGTGCTCCTCGAGGTCCTCGACGCGCACGACCCAACGGCCGGTGACCTGGGCCGCGTAGGCGATCGCCGCCTCGATGGTCAACGCTTCGGGCGCATGGTGAAGCGTGCCGTCCTCGGCGCCGTCACGCGGTCCGCCCACGATCTCGATGGTGGCGTACCCCGCCTGGACCCGCATGAAGGCGACGGAAACGGCTTCGGTCATGGCGACCTGACGCACGTACTGTCCCGCCCAGGCGGAGGCGAGCACCGGCAGGTGACCCAGGACCAGGCACTCGACCGTCGGCGTCAGCACACGCGTGCGCCTGGCCGGCTCGGGCGACGGTGCCCGCCGGATGGGTGTGCCGGTCGGGCGCGGCTCGGCGGGCGGCTTCAGCGCCGCTTCGGCGCGTCCGGCCGGCTCGGCTCCAGGCTCGGGGCGGCGGATCTCGCCCAGGAACAGGTCCGTCAACGTGTCGAACGCCTCGCCGCTCTGGGCCGAATCCTCCAGCCCGTCATGGCTGGGCGGGTTCGCCTCGGGCGCACCAGCGGCCGCCCGGCTTCGCCAGCGCGGGCCCGGGGCGCGCACGGGGGGCTCCGGCGGGGCCGACGGGAGCGGGGGGGTGGATCGGGAACCGGGTGTAGCGGGGTTCATTTCCACTCCGGGTGCGGATCGGCCGGCGGGACGGCACGCGCCGGCGCGTGCCACGCGGGGGGCCCGTGGGCTATGCCTGTTCGGCCATGCCGAGGGCGGTTGGTGAGGTGTGCGGCACGAGCACGACGCTGTTGGGTTCGCCAAAGGAGTTGGAAGCCACGACGGGGTTGTGTGGGTCGGCGATCCACCGGGCGCCATCCACGACCAGGCGGTACATGTGCAGCCCCGGGGGAAGGTGCACGCACGCCTCAAAGACGCCCATGGCCTCATTGAGGCGCATCGGGATCGCTGTGCCAGACCAGTTGTTGAAATCGCCCGCGATGCTCACCGAGCGGCCAAGCGAGGCGGGCTGCACGAACAGCCACCCCTGTGGCGTCGGGCGCACGCCGAGAACGTGGGAGAGCGACGGGGCACGCCCGCCGGTCAACTTCACCTCCGGCACGGGCGGGGGCGCGGGCTCGTTCGCCAGCAGCACCAGGGCCGGGTGCGGGCGCAGCGGAACGGCGGTGTCAGCGGGATCCGTCCGCGGCGACAGGTCGCTCTCGGGCGTGCGCTGCTGGAGGCGGCGGGCTCGGTCGGCCAGGTCCGCGGCCCTTACGCCGGGGGCGTCCGACGGGGCCGTCTCGGACACAGGCTCGGTCGGCGCGGCCAGCGCGATGAGCGGCTCCGGGGGCTCGGTCCGTGGCGGATCGGGCGCTGGCGCCGAAGCGCCTTCGCTGACAACAGGTTCGCGGGCGGCCGGGGGCGAGAAGGGTGGGAGGCGGATGGCCGTCATCATCGCTCGCTCGGCGACCCCGGGCACGATCTGCACGACCGCCGGTGCGGGCGCACCCGTCGGAGCGGTGGGCTGAGGTTCGGCGTTCGCCGGTTGCTCCCTGCCCCAGCGCGGGGCATCGGCCGGCTCCGTCTCGGCCTTGCCCGGCGCAGGGGTGTGGTCGATCAGGTATTGCGCCAGGGCGCGATAGTCCTCGGACCCCGCCGAATCCGGGGCGTACTCGATGACGGGCTGCCCGAACGAGGCCGCCTCGCGCAGGCTCTGGTTGTGGCGGATGACGACGGGCAGAACCTTGCCCGGGAAGCGCCGGCGCAGTTCCTCGAGCAGGTCGGCGGCCAGGACGCTCGCCGGGTCGTGCATCGTCGCCAGCAGGCGGTACATCGGCGTCATCCCCAGGCGCTTGCCCACCGCCTTGATCGTGCTGACCTGCTTGCTCGCCCCCTGCAGCGAGAAGAAGCCGGTCTCGACGGGGACGATGATCTCGCTGGCCGCGGCCATGGCGTTGAACGCGAGCAGCCCGATGGCCGGGGAGCAGTCGATGAGGCAGATGTCGTGGTCGGCCGCCAGAGGGGCCAGGGCCCGTCCCAGGCGGCGCTCAGGGTCGGCCTGGCCGGCCAGATCGCCGCGGGTAGCTTCCAAGGCGGCCAGTTTCATGGTGCTGGGGGCGAGGTCGAGGTTGCGGCTGACCCGCCAGAGGAGGCGAGCCGGGTCCACGGGGCGGTCCGGCAGGGCGAGCATGGCGTCGCCGATGTGCAGGTCGATGCGCTGCTCGGGGATGGCCAGACCGGCGGCGCAGTGGGACTGCGGGTCCATGTCAACCAGCAGCGTGCGCAGGCCGCGCTCGGCGAAAACTCCGGCCAGGTTGATCGCGGTCGTGGTCTTGCCGCAGCCGCCTTTCTGGTTGATGATCGAGATGATCCGCACATTCCGCTCCGAGACGCGGAGGACAGGCCGGTTAGCCTGGCGCATGCCCTGCCACGCGGTTCGCTCGCGCCGAACCGTAGAGTTGGGTTATCGGGTCAACCCTGACGAAGCCTTGAAACACCGGCGCAAAGCCCGCGCGTGCCGGCTCCATTGGGTTGTTGCCTCGCTGTGGAACGGCCGGCGGCCTAGGCCTGGATCGACTCGACCGCCGCGGTGACGGCCGCGCTGGGCGGATCCTCGAAAACGGCCGCTTGGCCCGGCATTGCGCCCACGGGTAGGACCAGCCGGAGCCGGCCCCCGGCGACCTTCTTGTCGTGCCACATCGAGGTGATGACCGTGTCGGTGGGGGGCAGACCCCGCACGCTCGTGGGCAGGCCGATGCGTGTCAGGAGGCTCTGGACGCGGGCGCCGGTCCCCGGCGGGCAAGCCCCTATCTGGGCGGCACAGCGGCACGCGGCCAAGAGACCGAGGGCCACGGCTTCGCCGTGCTTGAGGGGGGCGCTCTGGGCGGCACCGACCGGCGAGAGGTAGTCCTCGAGCCGGAGCAGTTGAATTTGATAGTAGTACAAGAGCGGGTCGGTCGAGCGGATCTCGTAGCTGAGCTCCTTGATCCAGACCCG
>JBGPGM010000307.1:0-4015 GCA_041483855.1 Phycisphaerae bacterium
GATGCGCCGGTACCAGGGGACGCCGCCGCCCCCCTCGCGTCCCATGAGGCCGCCAAGGCCGGCGATGCCACCGGCGCGCACCGTGATGGAGGACATGACCATCAGCGCCAGGCTCACGCCGATGCTCAGCGTGCACCAGGCGCGAACCGGGTGGGCCAGGAAAAAGGTCTCCGCGCCCGTCTGCGGGCCCGGCAGCGCCGGATAACGGGTGGGGTCCAGCAGGGCGAAGAGCGCCAGGAACGGGTTGAGTGCCGTCATCCACGTGACGCCGGGGGCGGAGGACTGCCAGAGCCGGTCGATCGCGAAGGTCAGCGCCAGGTACGAGACCACGGAGACATAGAAAGCAAAGACGGCCCTCTTGCCCACCAGGCGGCTGACGGAAAGGGCGATGGCGCTGGCGCCCACCAGCAGCGCCGCGGACGCCGCGATGCCGTACGAGGCGAAGATCGATGACCCCGGAACGCCGCCGAAGTACTGGGTCAGCGCGAAGAGCGGAAGGCTCGAAAAGAGCAGGGCCAGGATGAAGAAGAGTCGGCCGAAGAGGTTGCCAAGGACGATCTCGGCCGCGGACATGGGGGTGGTCAGCAGGATGTCCCAGGTGCGGGGGTTGGCCTCCTGGGCGATGGCGCCGGCCATGAAGACGGGGGCGAGCAGGCAGATCAGGGCGATCTGGAGGTAGGCGACGAACGTGAACGCCGCCGCGCCCGCCTCGGCGAGCCCACGGTAGGAGACCATGCCGCCGCCGACACCGTTGCTGATGAGCAGGGCGTACAGGAGGCTGGCGATGAGGATGCCCAGGTAGCCGGCGCGGATGTACAGGTGTCGCTGGCGGCGTGAGCCGCCCTGGACAAGGCGAACGGCGACGGGGTTGAGCGGCCCCAGGCGCAACAGCCAGCGGAGGAGGACGGGCATGGCGTTGGGATGGTAGGGTTGGGGGCGCCCGGGAGCCGGGAGGGCGGCGCGTTGGTGTTGGGCCGCGAGCGCCGGCGTGAACCTGGGGGGTATGGGAAAACGATGTGCCCATCCGCAATGTCGGAACCAGCCGTCAGGCGATGACGCAAGCGCCCGGCGGAGCGGTGGTTACGAACGCAGCCCGAGAGGTGCAACGGGCAGCGGCCGGGGCGCGAGATCCAGCATCGCCCTGCCGGGGGTGCATGTGAAATCGGGAGCAGACGAAAATTTTAAATTTTGCATGTTTTGGTCTTGCGAAGCAGATTCGGGCCGGGTATGTTGTTGGCGGAGTTGTAGAGAGAGACTGTTCTCGTATTGGGATATGTGCGTGCGTAACTGAACTGCTGTGGCGGTCTGAGAGCGCTCCACTGCGCTTGCCATGGCTCGTGGGTCCGACCGGCGTGTGCCGGGAGCGGCTGGAGTTGTATTGGATACGCAGTGGAGCGTCTGGAGGAGAGAAAGAATGAAGACTGCATTTCTGATCGCGGGTCTGGCCGCAGTGGCGCTCGCCGGGTCGGCGATGGCCCAGGTGACGATTGCACCCGTCCCGGGCGTGTTCGTCGACATCTCGGGGCTCCCCGGGGCCAACACCGGCCTGCACGCCGACGACAGCTTTATCGGCTTCACCTCCAACTCCGCCAACTGCATCCTGCCCGCGGGCACGATCTTCATCGGCACTAACGGGATGGCCACGGTCCCGGGAGTCACCACTTTCTTCAATAGCGCGCTCGTTGCGACCAGCCCCCAGGGCTACTGGCCGCTCTGGGACGACTACAACAACTCGGGGCAAGGCGACATCTTTGCCGCCAACGGGGTCCCCACGACCAACGGCATTGCCACGGTCATCCAGTGGAATAACGTGCCGCTCTTCGGTGCCGCGCTCCCCGCCGACGGCGGCACATTCGAGATCCAGATCCTGACCAACGCGGGTGGTGGCCTCCAGGCGGTCTACTTCTACCAGGACGTTGATTTCACCGGCACGAGTAATGACAACGGTCTGAGCGCCACGATCGGCGCGGTCGCCGGGAACCCAGCCACCAACGGCTTTGTCAACTACTCCGTCAACATGGCCAGCATCCAGAGCGGGATGGCCCTCGGCGTGTTCTGCCCGATTCCCGCCCCCGGGGCCGCGGCCCTGCTGGGCCTCGGCGGCCTGGTCGCGTTCCGTCGGCGTCGCGCCTGATCGGTACGGGCTGACCTCCTCCTGACTTGCATTTCAGGCCGCCCGGCGTTCCATGCCGGGCGGCTTGTTTTCGCCGATGCCCGCCGGGCGCAACGCACAGGCCCAGGGACGAGGGCCCCTGGGCCTGATGGGCTCTTGCGGGATCGCGTGGCTCAGCCGCCGGGGGCCGCGGCACCGACGGGCTTGTCGCCCTTGCCCTTCCCCTCCGCGGCGGGCTCGGCCGGGACCTCCTGAGTCTGGAAGAAGAGGTGCTCCTGTGGCTTGCCGTCGGCTTCGGTCTTGTGGGTGACGACGATCTTGCAGGGGGCCTTGTACTGGCCGGAGAGCAGGGTCTCGGACAGGGGGTCCTCGATGTAGGTGCCGATCGCCCGGCGGAGCGGGCGGGCGCCGTAGTCGGGGTTGTACCCCTTGGAGATCAGGAAGTCCTTGGCGGACTGGTCGAGTTCGAGCGTGATGCCCTGGGCCGCCAGCCGCTTGGTGACCTTGCTGACCTCATAGTCCACGATGACCACCAGGTCGTCCTTGGTCAGGGCGCGGAAGACGATGACCTCGTCCAGGCGGTTGATGAACTCGGGCCGGAAGAACCGTTCGATCTCCTTCATCAGGATGCTCTTGACGTTCTCGAAGTCCGCGGCGTCGGACTTCTTCGAGAAGCCGAACCCGCCGCCGCCCTTGATCAGGTCCGCGCCGATGTTGCTGGTCATGATCAGGATGGTGTTGCGGAAATCGACGTTCCGCCCGAAGGAGTCGGTCAGGCGGCCCTCCTCCATGATCTGCAGGAGCATGTTGAAGACGTCGGGGTGGGCCTTCTCGACCTCGTCGAGCAGGATGACGGAGTAGGGGCGGCGGCGGACCCGCTCGGTCAGCTGCCCGCCCTCCTCGTAGCCGACGTAGCCCGGGGGCGCGCCCACCAGCCGTGAGACGTTGTGCTTCTCCATGTACTCGGACATGTCCAGGACGACGAGGGCGTCCTCGTCGCCGAACATGAACTCGGCGATGGCCTTGGAGACCAGCGTCTTGCCCACGCCCGAGGGGCCGCAGAAGATGAAGGAGCCCATGGGGCGCTTGGGGTCCTTGAGCCCGGCGCGGGCGCGCCGGATGGCCTTGGAGATGGCCTTGATGGCCTCGTCCTGGCTGACGACCTTCTTGTGGAGTTCCTTCTCCAGTTCCATGAGGCGCTGCGCCTCTTCCTTCTCCAGGCGCTTGAGGGGCACCCCGGTCATCTTGGAGACGACCTCGGCGACGACTTCCTCGTCCACGGTGCCGCCGACCTCCTTGGTCTTGTCGCGCCACTCGCGCTGGGCCTGCTCCTTCTGGCGGCGCAGCTGCTCGGCCTTGTCGCGCAGCTCGGCGGCGCGCTCGTAGTCGGCGCCCTTGACGGCCTCGTCCTTCTCGACGCTCAGCCGCTCGATCTGCGCCTCCAGGTCCGCCAGGTTGGGCGGCTTGCTCATGCTCTTAATGCGCACCCGGGCCCCGGCCTCGTCGATCACGTCGATCGACTTGTCCGGCTGCACGCGCCCGGAGATGTAGCGCCCCGACAACTCGACGGCCGCCTTGATGGCGTCGTCGGAGATCTGCACCCGGTGGTGCGCCTCGTAGCGGTCGCGCAGCCCCTTGAGGATCAGGATGGTCTGCTCGCCGGTCGGCGGATCGACCGCGATAGGCTGGCAGCGGCGGGCCAGCGCGGCGTCCTTCTCGATGTACTTGCGGTACTCGTCGAGGGTGGTGGCGCCGATGCACTGGATCTCGCCGCGCGAGAGCGCGGGCTTGAGGACGTTGGAGGCGTCGATCGCGCCCTCGGCCCCGCCGGCGCCGACCAGGGTGTGGAGCTCATCGATGAACAGGATCACGTTCTTGGCCCGGCGAACTTCATTCATGACC
>JBGPGM010000308.1:0-4007 GCA_041483855.1 Phycisphaerae bacterium
CATCACGCGGTTCTTTGTCATCTCGCGCCACAAGGCGGGGCGCGTGGGCAGCGGTGTGGACAAGACGTCCGTCATGTTCACGACGCTGGACGAGCCGGGGGCGTTGGTGCGGGTGCTCAGCGCGTTCGAGCGGGCGGGGGTGAACCTGACGCACATCGAGAAGCGTCCCAGCGGCAGGGTGAACTGGCGGTACACGTTCTTCGTGGACGCCGCGGGCCACCTGGATGACCCGGGCCCCGACGGCACGCCGGGCCAGGGCGCCCTGGGCCAGGCGCTTCGCCGGGCGCGCCGGCTGTGCAAGGAGGTGACGGTGCTGGGGAGCTATCCAAGGAGCCGGAGGATCCTGTAGAGACGCTCAGGCCAGCGCCGCCGCGCCGGAGATGATCTCCGTCAGTTCCGTGGTGATCTGCGCCTGGCGGGCGCGGTTGTAAGAGCGGGTCAAGCGCTTGCCCATCTTCCCCGCGTTGTCGGTGGCCGCCTTCATCGCGATCATCCGGGCGACGTGTTCGGAGACGATCGCTTCGTTGAAGGCCTGGAAGAGCGTGGCCTTGACCGCCGCGGGCAGGAGGTCCGCCAGCAACTCCTCGGCCGGCGGGCTGAACTCGTAGAACACCGGCTTGGTCTTGGCCGTGTGGCCCTTGGGTGCGGGGGGCTTGAGGGGCAGCAACTGCATGACCGTCGCGGCCTGCCGGCCTGCCGAGTGGTACTTCATGTATGCCACGTGCACCGAGGACGCCTTGGCCGCGACGAACCGGTCCATGTACGACTGGGCGATGCGGGCGACGTCCTCGAAGGGGGGCTTGTCGCCGACGTGGTGCTGCTCGGCGACGGGGATTTTGTTGAACTTGAGGAAGTTGGCTCCCTTCTTGCCGACCAGTTCGATGATCCCGCTGATCGCACCGGGGTACTCGCGCAGGTGGGCCATGGCGGCCCGGAGGATCGAGCCGTTGTACGGCCCGCACAGGCCGCGGTCGGACGTGATCATCAGCGTCAGCGGTTTGGCGCCGCGTTTCTGCGCCTCGGTCAGGCCGGCGATGAGGGGGTGGGAGACGTTGCCGGCGGTGGCGGCCAGTTGGCGCACCAGGTCGAAGACGCCCTCGGTGTAGGGCTTGGTGGCGGTGGCCCGCTGCTGGGCGCGGGCGAACTTGCTGGTGGCGATCATCTGCATCGTCTTGGTGATGCGCCGGATGTTGCCAACGGCCTTGATCCGCTTCTTGATCTCGCGCGTCTTGCCCATGGGGAGCAGAGTGTAGGCGGGAGGGGTTACCCGAGGACCAGCCCGTCGTAGGCCAGGTTGATCCCCTCGGGCAGGGCGGCGTCGGTGTCCGCGTGCCCCAGGTCGTGGGACATGTGAACGAACCAGGTCTGGCGGGCGTCGACCCGCTGGGCGATGTTGACCGCCTCATCGATGGTGAAGTGGGTCGGGTGGTGGCGCTGGCGGAGGGCGTCCAGCACCAGCGTATGGACGCCGTGCAGCAGGCGCCAGGACTCGGGCGGGATGGCCGACACGTCGGTGCAGTAGGCGAGCGGGAATGGGCCGTTGGCGCCGGGGGCGGCCGCGGGGGGCGACGGCTCGATGCGGAACCCCAGGACCGGCAGCCGTCCGTGCAGCAGGCGGATGGGCGTGAAGCGCAGGCCGAACAGGTCCAGCGGGCGATCGGGGTCCAGTTCGTGGGCGATGAGCGTGGCCACGAAGGACTGGTTGACGTTTCGTTCCGCCTCGAAGATGTGTTTGTAGACGCGGCGCAGGTGATCGAGCGTGTGCGGTTCGCCGAAGACGTCGATGGGGGACTTCTGCACGGCGTTGAAGCGGCGCAGTTCATCCACGCCGAAGGTGTGGTCGACGTGGTTGTGGGTGAAGAGGACGGCGTCGCAGCGCTTCAGGCCCGCCTTGAGGGCCTGCTGGCGCAGGTCGGGCGTGGCGTCGAGGAGGATGACACGCTCGCGTCCGGCGGGGTCGGTGAACTGGACGGCCGCGCCCGTCCGCAGCCGTTGGTCGCGCGGGTCGGCGGAGGTGCACACGGGGCAGTCGCAGGCGATGGCCGGAACGCCGGAGGAGGTGCCCGTGCCCAGGAACATGAAACGCATCAGGGGAGGCTAGGCGGGCGGGGGCGTGCGGGGGGGCGCGGCGGGTCGCTCAGCCGACCCGTTCCTGCTTAAGTTCCCGCGTCATCAGGCGCCCGATGGCCTCGATCGGGTCCAGGTTCTCGAAGAGCACGGCGTAGACGGCCTGGGTGATGGGCATGTCCACGCGGTACTTGCGGGCCAGGTCCACGACGGAGCGGGTCGTCGCCACGCCCTCGACGACGGACGGGGTGCGCTTGAGGAAATGGTCCAGCGCTTCGCCGCGGCCCAGCGCCTCGCCGCAGGACCGGTTGCGTCCCTCGGGCGAGAAGCACGTTGTGGCCAAGTCGCCCGCGCCGGCGAGCCCGAAGAACGTATCCGTGCCCGCGCCCATGGCTACGCCCAGGCGCGTGATCTCCGCCAGGCCGCGCGCCAGCAGCGCGGACTTGGCGTTGTACCCGGCGGCCAGGCCATCGAGGATTCCCGCGGCGATGGCGATCACGTTCTTCATGGCGCCGGCGAGTTCGACGCCCAGCACGTCGTCGTGGGTGTAGATGCGCAGCCAGGAAGTGGAGAAGAGCCGCTGGATGCGCAGCGCGAAGGCGGCGTCATCGCTGGCGGCGATCATGGTCGCCGGCAGGCACCGGGCCAGTTCCGCGGCGATGGTGGGGCCGCTGAGAGCGCCCAGGGGGCGCGGGCGGGCATCCGGGTTGTCGGCCAACGCGTCGGCGATGATCTGCGTCGGGCGCAGCAGCGTGGTGTTCTCGATGCCCTTGGCGACCGAGACTACCGAGGATGCGGCCGGGAGCGTTCCCGAGGCGCGGATGGCCTTCCACACCTGGCGCGTGTATTGAACGTGGACGGCCGAGACGACCAGCGACGCCGCGGCGACCGCATCGCCGGGGCGCGACGTGACGCGCACCGTGTCGGGCAGGACGAAGCCGGCCAGGCGCGCCGAGCGCCGGGTCTGGGTCAGGATCCCCGCCTCCTCCGGGCTGTGGGCCCAGAGGAGGACCTCCGGGCGCGGCTCGCGCGATTCGGCGGCAGCGCCGCGCGCCGGGCGCGCCCCGCCGGATGGAGCGCTGAGGATGCCGGCGCAGACCAGGCCCATCTGGCCGATGCCCAGGATCGTCACACGCGGCCGATCGGGCCGAGGCGTGGATGCCCCGGCACGTGCGGACGGCCCCGGGGCGCGCGACGGCGGAGGCGGGTTCGGGGAATGGCCGGGATTGGGTGAACGGGGCGTGCTTGCCATCCGGCGGGGCCTCCCGGGCACAGGGGGAGAACGGGGAACGGCGGGTGAACATGGGGTGGGCGAGCCGCGTAGGGAGCGGGAACGGCGCGGCGTCCCACCCTTCATCCCCGTCGTGCGCCGGCTACCATACGCCCGCCCGCGGGGCAACGCGACCCGGCTGACGAGCCGAGCGCACGCCGGTGGGCGGTCGAGGGGGTGGCGGTTGGGGGGTGGGTCGGCTCCGGTTCCGGCGCCGATATAGATGCTGGGCGCTCAGGGAGCAGGACATGGCGACCGGTCAGATGTCGGGCACGCACACCCACGAGCGTCCGCAGGCGAGCGACAGCAAGCGCGATCACAAGCACGACCACGCCGGCTCCGGCGGCATGGAGTGCTGCACGCACCACAACATCCAGCTGGAGCGGTACATGCTCCTGTACCTCGTCGGCGGGGTGCTCGTGCTGGCCACGCTCATCGCCAAGGCGTTCTTCAAGACCATCCCCGAGGAGGTCGCCAACACGCCGGCGGTGCTGGGGGCGTTCCTGCTGGGCGCTCCGCTGTTCTACGCGGCGTTCACGGAGCTGGGACAAGGGCGGGCGTCCACTTCCACGCTGGCGTCGCTGGCCATCCTGGCGGCGATCGTGACGGGCGAGTTCGAGGTGGCGGGGGGCCTGGCGTTCATCCTGCTCGCCGCGGACCAGTTCGTGCG
>JBGPGM010000309.1:0-4006 GCA_041483855.1 Phycisphaerae bacterium
GGCTCTTCTCCCGCCAGCGCTACTGGGGCGAGCCCTTCCCCATCGTCTGGGACGACCAGGGCGACCACCACCCCGTCGATGAATCGGCCCTCCCCGTCGTGCTGCCCGACCTGCAGGACTACAAGCCCATCGGGTCCAGCGAGCCCCGCCCGCTGCTGGCCAAGGCCGTCGATTGGGTCAGCACCACGGCCGCGGCCGCGGGCGTCTCGACCCTGCCCCCCGACACGCGCGTCCGTCGCGAGACCAACACCATGCCCGGCTGGGCCGGTTCGTGCTGGTATTACCTGCGCTTCTGCGACCCGGCGAACACGGAGCGGTTCGTCTCACGCCAGGCCGAGCGGGCGTGGATGCTGTCCGTCAAGAGGTCCGCCGGCGCCCCGGCCCGCGCGCCCGAGAACTACACGCCCGGCGTCCATCACGCCGGCGGCGTGGACCTCTACATCGGCGGCGCCGAGCACGCCGTGCTCCACCTGCTCTACGCCCGCTTCTGGCACAAGGTCCTCTTCGACCTGGGCGAGGTCTCGACGCCCGAGCCATTCGGGCGACTCTTCCACCAGGGCATGATCACGAGCCATGCCTACCAGCGGGCCGACAAGTCGCTCCTCCCCACCGACCAGGTCGAGGAAGTCAGCGAAGGCGCGTTCGTTGAACGGGTCACGCGCGCTGCGGTCACCCAGGTCGTCGCCAAGATGTCCAAGTCCCTCAAGAACGTCATCAACCCCGACGACATCATCGCCGAGTTCGGCGCCGACACCTTCCGCCTCTACGAGATGTATATGGGCCCCCTCGAGGCTACCAAGCCCTGGAACACCCGCGACACCATCGGCCTCTTCCGCTTCCTCCAGCGCGCCTGGCGACTGGCCGTCGATGAGCAGACCGGCGCCGTCCGCCTGGCCGCCGCCCCCGACCCCGCCGTCGAGCGCCAACTCCACAAGACCATCGCCCGGCTCGAACACGACATCGAACGCCTCGCCCTCAACACCGCCATCGCCGCGCTCATCGAGTTCGTCAACGCCGCCACCGCGGCCGGGGGCTTGACGCGCGACCAACTGGAGCGTTTCGCGCTCCTGCTCGCCCCGTTCGCGCCCCACGTGGCCGAGGAGGTCTGGGCCCGCCTGGGGCACACCGGCTCGCTCGCCTACGAGCCCTTCCCGCGAGCCGACCCCGCGCAGGCGACCGACGACACCATCGAGATCCCCGTCCAGATCATGGGCAAGGTGCGCAGCAAGATCACCGTCGCGGCCGGCGCGGATTCCAAGACCATCGAGGCCGCTGCGCTGGCCGACGAGAAGGTCCGCGCGCTGATCGAGGGTAAGACCGTCAAGAAAGTGATCGTGGTCCCCGGCCGGATGGTCAACATCGTCGCGGGCTGAGCGCCTACCTCGCCGGCTCGACGACGATCGGCACGCTGGCGCGCTTCACCCAGTTGGCCGGGCCGCGTCCCCACCACAGGATCGCGCCGGGCTCCAGGCTCGGGGGCGTCTCGATCGGCGCCGGCAGCGCGACGAACTCCGCCCGCTGGGCGCGCTCCCGTGTCAGCAAGGACAGCAGCGCCGTCAGGTCCCGCTCCCGCGCATCCAGCTCCACCGTGTACAACGGCTTGATCGTCCGCGCGACGGCCGCCGGCGACTGGTCCTGCGGCCGCGTCACCGACGGGACCGGCGGCGACTGCGAGTTCTCCGACGCATGGGCGGGCGGCGCCTCCTGGCGCGCCGACACATTCCCGTTCGACCGGCCGGGTGTCGCGCCCGCCGCCACCGCCAAGGCCACCGCCGGGCGAGCGCTCGGATCGAGCGAGCGCCAGCGCGCTTCGCGCCCCGCCTGCGCCGCCGCGATCAAGTCGATCCGGGCGGCGGCCGCCTCGGGATCGGCCGCGCGCACCCGGATCGCCAGTCGTCCCTCCTGGGCCAGTTCCACCGCCTGGGCCGCCGTGATCGGCGACGCGGCATCAGCCGGCCCGGCGTCGCCAGCATCGGCGATTGCAACAGGCTCCGCGCCCATTGGTTCGGTCGCTGCCCCTTCAACGCCCACGCTGCCATCGCGCTCCGCCAACGCCATCTCCCCCTCGGGCGACTCGTTCTCCGCCGGCATCGAGGCGATGTCGCCGCCGCCCGGCTCGGAAACCCCGCCCTCGTCCCCGTTCCCCGTCCCGCTCCGCCCGGCCACGCTCGGCCCCAACGGCGCCGCCGGCCCCGCGACCGAGTAGAACACCCATATCCCTGCCGACGCCGTCAACGTCAGGCCCGCCGCGACCGCCAGCCGGCGGGCCAGCGTGTTCTCCCAGAACACCCGCCACACATTCGGACGCGCCGGCACCACCGCCGACACCGGCAGACGGTCGCTCGTCGGCTCCCCCGAGGCCAGCCCCAGCAGCGCCTCACGCTCCAGCGCCGCCTCGACCCGCTCCAGCAGCATCGCCGGCGCGCCCACGTTCCCCAGCGCCCGCAGGTCGCCGCGATCCGCGATCATCCCCGCCACCAGGCGCGCCAGGACCGGATCCTGCACCAGCGCCGCGGCCACCTCCGCCCGGCGCTGCGATGGCAGCTGCTCCTCGACGAAGTCGAGCAGGTCCAGTTCGCTCACGTTTGCAGGCAGTCCGTTCATCATCCTCTGTCCATCCCCCCCTCCCGTCCCTCCAGAGCCGCACGCAACGCGGCGCGGGCCCTGAACAGACGGCTCTTGACCGTCCCGACCGCGGTCTCCAGCACCGCGGCGATCTGCTCGTAATCCAGCCCTTGCACGTCTCTGAGAACCAGGATGGCCCGCTGGTCGGCCGGAAGGGTCCCCAGCATCGCCGCCACATGCCGGCGTCGCTCCTCCAGTTCGACGCTTTCCTCGGCCCCCGGTTCCCTGGACTGGGCGTTGATCGGTATGCGTTCGGATATCCCCCCGGATCTGAAGGCCCCGCCGCCTGCCGGCCGTTGATTTGGACCGCCAGGCCGGGCGGAATCCGGGGTATGAGCAGAGCGAAGCGGACGAGCCCCCGTGTCCAGGCGCGCATCCAGGCTCTCGTGCCGGCGCAGCCGCTGCGACCTCAGGTGCGACAGGCACGTGTTCATCGCGATCCGGATCATCCACGTGCTCAACTTGCTCCGCCCGTCGTATCCGCCCAATCCCTGGATGATCTTCACCATCGCGTCCTGGGCCAGGTCCGCGGCCGCGTCCGGGTCGCCGACCATCCGCAGGGACACGGCGTACAGCCGATCCTGGTACCTCTCCAGAAGTGCCGGCCACGCAGCAGGGTCCGCCGCGCGGATGCGGCGAACCAACTCCAAGTCCTGCGAGTTCTCGGCGGAGGGCGTGCCGTCCGTCGCGCCGGCTGTCGCCGGCGCCGGCTGAGCCGCTCGTGTCGGCGGGATGCTCGGGCGTGGTAAGGTCATTCGCTTGAGCCTGCCCCCACAAGGTCCCCGCCGCCCCTGGCCGCGCCCGCGGGCGGGGCCGTCGCTAGCCCATTCGCACTCCTGGCCGCAACGGATCGTACCACCCATCCATTCTCCGCTCGCGCAGGCTGCCCCGCCGGGTACGCTACCCCTATGCACGACCGCTACGCCTCGCCATTGGCCGAGCGAAACGCCTCCGAGCAGATGCTCCGCATCTGGTCGGCGCGCCACAAGTTCATGCTGTGGCGCCGCCTCTGGCTCGCCCTGGCCCGCGCCCAGCACGAGCTGGGCCTGCACGTGACCGCGGAGCAGGTAGACGAGATCCGCGAGCACCTGGAGGTCACCGACAAGGACATGGCCCGCGCCGCCGAGCACGAGAAGCGGCTTAAGCACGACGTCATGGCCCACGTGCACGCCCTGGGCGATGCGGCGCCGCTGGCCAGGCCCATCCTCCACCTGGGAATGACCAGCCAGGACATCGTCTGCAACGCCGACCTGCTGATCCAGCAGGAGTCGCTCCTGCTGGTGATCCTCAAGACGGTCCGGCTCGTCGGCTCCCTCGCCGACTTTGCCCTGCGCTACCGCGACCTGCCCACCCTGGGTTGGACCCACTTCCAGCCCGCCCA
>JBGPGM010000310.1:0-4003 GCA_041483855.1 Phycisphaerae bacterium
CTACCTCTCCGACGCCCTCGCGGCCCAGGTCGGCGGCATCGGCATCGCCCCCGGCGCCAACATCAACTACATGACCGGGCACGCCATCTTCGAGGCCACCCACGGCACCGCCCCCAAGTACGCCAACAAGGACCAGGTCAACCCCGGCTCGCTCATCCTCTCCGGCGAGATGATGCTCCGCTACATGGGCTGGCCCGAGGCCGCGGACCTCATCATCAAGGGCATGGACGGCGCCATTGCCGCCAGGACCGTCACCTACGACTTCGAGCGCATGATGCCCGGCGCCACCAGGCTCAAGTGCTCCGAGTTCGCCGATGCCATCATCAAGCACATGTAGCCCCCGCCGTTCCCGTCCCGCGTCCACGCCCCTCTCCACGCCCGATCCGGTAACCACGCCCCCCGAAACGGCCGATTGAGAAGGAACCCGGGACCAGTGGAGACCACGGCATGAAGAGCGTCCTCGTCCTCGGCGCCGGCAAGGTCGGCAAGTCCGTCGCCGAACTCCTGCCCGCCCTGGGCATGGGCAACTTCCGCGTCACCGTCGCCGATCGCGACGACGACGCCCTCCAGGCCGTCCACGCCAACCTCACCCGCCTCCGCGCTCGCCTCAACCGCCCCATCGATTTCGCCGCCCGGCGCGTGGACGTTGCCGACCCCGCGGCCATCAAATCCTGCCTGTCCGGGCACGACTACGTCATCTGCATGCTCCCATTCAACTTCGTCGCCGGCATCGCCGAGGCCGCCGACGAACTCGGCATCCACTACTTCGACGTCACCGAGGATGTCGCCACCACCGACCGCGTCCGCGCCATGGGGAGCCGCGCGCGGGTCGCTCTCGTCCCCCAGTGCGGCCTGGCGCCAGGCTACATAAACATCGCCGCGCACGACATCGCCCGCGCCTTCGACGAGCTGCACAACCTCACCCTGCGCGTCGGCGCGCTGCCCCAGTTCCCCACCAACGCCCTCAAGTACAACATCACCTGGAGTGCCGCGGGCGTCGTCAACGAGTACTGTGAGCCGTGCAACGTCATGCTCGGCGGCCGGCCCGTGCAGGTGCCGGCGCTGGAAGGCCTGGAGGGGTTCTCCTTCGAGGGGGTCGAGTACGAAGCCTTCTACACGTCCGGCGGCGTGGGCAGCCTCATCGACACGCTCACCGCCGAGAAGCGCACCACCCGCGAGACCACCATCGCCTACAAGACCATCCGATACCCCGGCCACTGCACCCTGATGAAGTTCCTGCTCCAGGACCTGCGCCTCGGCGCCCCGCACCAGACCTGCCCCGCCCCGCCCGGTTCTCCCGCTCCCGCCGTCGGCGGCGCTCCGCCCAAGTGCCGCGCCACGAAGTTCGACCGCGCCATGGCCGTCGAGCTGCTCGAGCACGCCCTGGCGCGCACGGTGCAGGACGTGGTCGTGCTGTTCATCAACTGCATCGGCGTGCGGGGAGGGGGGGGGCGGCGCGAGCAGGTGAACTTCCGGCGCTGCATCCGGGCGACGGAACTCTTCGGGCGGGTCTGGCCGGCGATCGAGCTGACGACGGCCGCGGGCGTGTGCGCGATGGTCGACCTGCACCGGCAGGGGAAGCTGGCACGGACGGGGTTCATCCGCCAGGAGGACTGCCGCCTGGAGCAGTTCAACCAGACCCTCTTCGGCCTGGCGTACGAGGACCCGTCCAAGATCGAGGCGGCGGTGCTGGGCGGGACATAGAGCGGGGGGCGGGGGGGCGGGGATGGTTCACGACAGAGACGCGGAGGCGCGGAGAGAGTGCGGAGCGGTGCGCGCGGGTGGTCGATGGGCTGTCGTTGTGGCGCGGGGCGGCGAACCCACGCCGTTGCGCCAGGCCGCCTGGTGCGGCCCGTTCCCATCTAGCGATACCAGAAAGGAGTACAAAGTCGTGGCCGATTGTGGTAAACTGGCCGCATGTCCCTGGGAGGGGTTGCGGTCGCCTTGTGGCTCGCAGCCCGCGGGAGATAGAGGTTGAACACCGCTGGCCCGAAAGGGCTGAGGAGGTAGAGACCATGCAGACCGCTCCTATGACTTCGATCACGTTCACCGATTCCGCCGCGCCGAGGAGCACCGGCATCGCCAAGCCGAAGCCGGGAGCACGGATTCTGCTGGCCATGCTCGCGGTAGTTGGGCTGTGCGTGCTCGCGTCCGAGCCGGCGCGGGCGCAACCGGTCGCGTGGACCCAGCGGGCGGTCAGCGGCCCCTCGGCGCGTGAGGCGCATGCGATGGCCCGCGACGCGGGCCGCGGTGTGACCGTGCTCCTCTTCCGATTCGACGCGGGGCGTTAGAGCTCCGGTGCGGCAGCGGCCGCGCAGCGCGTTGGAGGAATCAGCGCGCCTGAATCGTTCGGTACACTCATTCACACGGAGGAGATCAGATGAACCTGTTCAAGGCTCGATCAGATCTGTGGGCGCGGGGCAGCGGCGTGACGGCGGCGTGTGCGTGGCTGGCAGTTTCGGTGGCGGCATGGGGGGCCGCGGCGCCGGCGAGCGGGCAGTGCAACCCGGCGCAACAGGCCAAGCTGACCGCCTCCGACGCGGCGGCAGATGACCAGTTCGGCCGGTCGGTCGCGGTCGACGGCGACACGATGGTGGTCGGGGCGTCCTTCGACGACATCGCGGGCGTGCCCGCCGCCGGCTCGGCCTACGTCTTCGTCCGCTCCGGCGGCGTCTGGACCCAGCAGGCCAAACTGACCGCCTCCGACGCGGCGACAAATGACGAGTTCGGCGCCTGCGTCGCGGTGTCGGGCGATACCGTGGTGGTCGGGGCGTGGCGGGACGACAACGGGGGCGGGGTGGATGCCGGGTCGGCCTACGTCTTCGTTCGATCCGGCGGGGTGTGGACACAGCAGGCCAAGCTCATCGCCAACGACGGGCTCACGAGCGACTGGTTCGGTTGGTCGGTCGCGGTATCGGGGAACACGGCGGTGGTGGGGGCGATCGACGATGACATCGGGATCGGGAACTTCGCCGGCTCGGCCTACGTCTTCTTCCGTTCCGGCAGCGTGTGGACCCAGCAGGCCAAACTGACCGCCTTTGACGCGGCCACGGGTGACTACTTCGGCTCGTCGGTCGCGGTCGAGGGCGACACGGTGGTGGTCGGCGCGGCCGAGGACAGTGACGTGAATAGGCCCAGGTCCGGCTCGGCCTACGTCTTTGGCCGGAGCGGGGCGATTTGGAGCCTGGTGCAGAAGATCACTGCCGCCGACGCGTCGGCGGCTGATTTTTTCGGTACCTCGCTGGCACTGTCGGGCGACACGCTGGTGGTGGGGGCGCCCGAGAACGGTCCCTACGGCGGGGCCGACCCCGGCTCGGCCTACATCTTCGTCCGCTCCACCTGCGGCGGCGTCTGGACGCAACAGCAGAAACTGACCGCCTCCGACGCGGGGGCGGGTGACGGATTTGGCTGGTCGGTCGCGGTTTCGGGCGACATCGCGGTGGTCGGTGCGCCCATCGACGACGGCGCGGCCGGGCCGAACGCCGGCTCGGCCTATCTCTTCCTCCGCTCCGGCACGCTGTGGGCGCAGCAGGCGAAGTTGGTCGCCTCCGACGCGGCGGCGATGGACCAGTTCGGTTTCTCGGTCGCGGTGTCGGGCAGCACGGCGGTGGTCGGGGCGAATCTGGACGACCACGCGGGCGGGATCGACGCCGGCTCGGCGTACTCCTTCTCGAGCGCCGGGCGCGTCTGGACTCAGCGGGCCAAGGGGATCGCCTCGGACGCGGCGGCGGGTGACCAGTTCGGCTCCTCGGTCGCGGTCTGGGGAGACACGGCGGTGGTCGGGGCGGTCTACGACGACCTCGCGGGCGGGACCGACGCCGGCTCGGCGTACGTCTTCATCCGCAGTGGCGGCGTCTGGACCCAGCAGGCGAAGCTGACCGCCTCCGACGGGGCGATGGGCGACTACTTCGGCTGGTCGGTCGCGGTCTGGGGCGAAACCGCGGTGATCGGGGCGTACGCCGATACCCACGCGGGCGGGCTCCACGCCGGCTCGGCCTACGTC
>JBGPGM010000311.1:0-4000 GCA_041483855.1 Phycisphaerae bacterium
CCCAGCAGGACGTCCCCAGCAAGGTCCAGGTCGCCTGGGACCGCTACCACGATTACCCGGAAGTCACACAGATCCTCCAGCAGATCGCCGCGGCCTACCCCGACCTCGTGCAACTCAAGAGCCTGGGCAAGTCCCTCCAGGGGCGCGAGATGTGGATCGCCATCGTCGCCAGCCCCAAGACCGGCCCTGCGGATTCCAAGCCCGCCATGTGGATCGACGGCGCCGTTCACGCCAACGAGATCCAGGCCGCGGAGGCCGTCCTCTACTCCCTCTTGTACGTGACCAAGGCCTACGGCGTCAACGCGGACCTGACCAGACTCCTGGACGAGAAGTCCTTCTACTTCCTGCCCATGGTCAACCCCGACAGCCGGTCCGCCTGGTTCAACACGCCCAACACGCCGCACAGTTCCCGCGGCAACCAGCGCCCCGTCGACGACGATATGGACGGCCTCTTCGACGAAGACGGCCCCGACGACCTCGATGGCGACGGCATGATCACCGGCATGTGGAAGCGAGATCCGAATGGCCGCTGGATCCGCTCTCAGACCGACCCGCGCGTCTTCGTCCAGGTCAAGCCCGACCAGAAAGGCGAGTGGACCTACCTCGGGTCGGAGGGGATCGACAACGACGGCGACGGCCTGATCAACGAGGACCCGCCCGGCGGCGACGACATGAACCGCAACTGGCCCACCGACTGGCAGCCCACGTATGTGCAGCACGGCGCCGGGCCTTTCCCCTTCAGCGCCCCCGAGACCCGCGCCATCGGCGACTTCATCCTCGCCCACCCCAACATCGCCGCAGTCCAGAGTTACCACAACGCCGGCGGCATGATCCTGCACGGCCCCGGCGCATCCTACAAGGAGGCCTCGTACCCCGGCGAGGACCGGCGCGTCTACGACGAGATCGGGCGCACCGGCGAGCAGCTGCTGCCCTATTACAGGTACATGGTGATCTATCGCGACCTCTACACCGTGCACGGCGGCTTCGTGAACTGGGCCGCCGAGGGGCTGGGGATCTTCTCATTCACCAACGAACTCTGGACCCCCGCCAAGTACTTCCAGCGCGAATCCGGCGGCCCCAGCGACGACCAGGCCTGGCTGTGGCGCGACCGCATGGCCTTCGGCCAACTCTTCACCGACTACAAAGAGTTCGACCACCCCACCTACGGCAAGATCCTCATCGGCGGCACGAACAAGTGGTCCGAACGCAGCACACCGACGTTCATGCTCGAAGAAGAGTGCCACCGTAACTTCGCCTTCACCATGTACCACGCCGACCAGATGCCGCTGCTGCGCTTCGACCGCACCGACATCAAGCAACTCCGCCCCGGCGTCTGGTCGATCACCACCGAGATCCGCAACGGCCGCCTCATCCCCACCCGCAGCGCCCAGTCCCGAACGAACCGCATCGGAGCCAACGATCTGCTCACGTGCGAGCCGGCCTCGGGCGTCGTCGCCGCGGGCACGCTGGGCAGCTGGTTCGACCAGCAGATGACGGCCATCAAGCAGGAGCCGGCGCGCGTCCAGGTCCCCGATGGGATCCCCGGGCGGGAGGGTCGCATCTTCCGCCTCGTCATCCAGGGCGACGACAGCGCCAGGGTCACCCTGCGTTACCACGCCGACAAGGCCAGGCAGATCGAGCTGGCCGTGGAGCTCAAAGAGACACCCAGGCGAGAGTGAGCAGGACCACGGACAACGCTCGGACCCGCGGCTAGCGCGGCTCCATTTCCTCGATGCTCGACCCCGGCACCCACGTCTCCCGTCCGTCCCCGAGCCGGATCTGCGCCCATGACGCTTGCCGCTTGACCAGCCGGGCCTCCGCCCCCCCCTTGAGCGCCGCGCCCGGGCTCGCTTCGTACGTTGCATCGTCCGGCCCCGTGCGCCCGATCACCTCCGGCGCGATCACCACCGCCTCGCGCACCGCGCGCGCCCACGCCTCATCGGCTAGCAGGGTCGCAAGTGCTCCCGCCGCGACGCACGCCGCCGCGATCACCACGCCGCGCCCCGGCCGCAGGCGCCCCGCTCCCGCTACCAGTCGCCACAGCGACGCCAGCCACGCCGCGCCGAACGCTCCCGCGAACACCTCGAAGCGGATCGATCCCGGGATCACTTGTACCCACGCGACCACGGATTCGAAGATCGGTCTGGACTCGCCGCCGCCGCCCGCCGCGGCGCCCGCCCGCTGGCGCGCGATCGCCAGGTTCGTCTGCACATTCCGGTCCAACGGCGCCAGCCGTTCCGCCCGCTTGTACGCCAGCACCGCCCGTCCCGTATCCCCCGCCAGCAGGTACGCGCCGCCCAGGTTGTACCACAACGCCCCGCTCTGGATCCCCAGCCCTCGTGGAGGATCCTCGATGATCCGCTGGTACAGCGCGATGCTCCGCTCCAGCATCGGCAGCGCCGCCTCGCGCCCGATCGCCAGCGCCTGCACCCCCCGGTCGTACGCCACGCTCGCCTCGCTCAAGACCGACGCGGGGTCGGACAGGTCCTCCGCCACGGGCCCGCCGGCGATCGCCCCTGCCGCCGCGCCCCAGATCGCCAACGCCGCAACCAGCGCCCCGAGCCATGTCGCGCCGCACGCCCCAACAGTGATCCGCCGGCACGCTCTCATGCGCCCCCCTTCAACCGCTCGTGCAACCGCGGGATCAGCGCCCGCGCCTCGGCAACCAGCGAATCGGCTCCGCCTTCCCCGCTCCCCGCGAACCGCGCCGCATCGCACCGCCGCAGCAACGCGTCGACCGCGTCCGCTTCGGGGGCGGCATCCGGCCGCTGTACCCGGATCGCCCGCACGCACTCCGTCGGAGTCAATCCAGCCTCCGGCAGGTCCAGCAGGTCCGCCACCAGTCCGGTGACCGCCCTCGTTACCCCTCCCGCGCCGGTCTCACCGCCGCCCCGCTGCGCACCCCGTAATACCCGGATCGCCCGCCGGAGCGCCTTCCGCCGCCGCCTCGCCGCCGGGTCCCGCAGTGCCCGCCGTCGCGCTACGACCACCGCCAGCCCCGCCACGTACGCCAGCACCGGTGCGCCGAGCGCCGCCGCCCACACCGGGTCCCGCACTCGGCGCATCAAATCGAACCGCTGGTCCACCAGGATTGCCGCCGACCGCTCGATCGGCGCCAGCCCGCCGCGACGCTCCTGAGCCCCGGCCGCGCCCTTCTTGTCCGCCGCCCCTTCGTCCCCCAGCGTGATCTCCGTCGTTGGGTGCACCGTCAGCGGGATCGGTGCGCTCCGGGCCACGCGGTACGTCTTCGTCCCCACGTCGAAGTACGGCAGTTCCACCGGCGGGACCGCCCTCACCTGGTCGCTCATGGCACGGATGGTCTGCGTGAACACCGCGGCGCCCGCCTCGATCGTCGGAAGCGCCGGTTCGGCCGGCAAGCGGAACGCCGCGGCCATCTCCGCCTGCTGGCCCAGCAGCAACGGCGGGACCGACTCAAGCGGGTCCGGCCCCTGCACGCGCACCGTCAGCGCGATCGGGTCCCCCACGTTCACGTCGGTCGGGTCGGCGTGCGCCTCCACCCGGTACACCCCCACCAGGCCGTTGAAGTTCACCGGCCGTCCCGCGCCCGGCAGGTCGTTCACCTCCAGCGTGAGCGTGTTGGATTCGATCACGCGGCGCTCGGTCCGCGACAGGTCGTCCCACGGCGCGTCGAAGAACGACCGCTGCCGCTGCCCCACGACCGCGTCGAACGCCAGCCGGACCGGGCCCACGTCGAGCGTTCCCGCTTTGTGTGGGATCAGGATCCGCTCGAACGTGATCGTCTGGCAGCGGACGCCTTGCAGCGTCCCTTGCCCGATTACCGCCACCGCGGGCTTGCCCAGGAACTCGAACGCGTGGTAGCAGGGATCGTCCTGCCGCGTCCCTGCCGGGCGCGGGTCCGGCGGGGCCAGCAGGTCGTACCCGGCCGCTCCCTCCAGCCCCGAGAACGTCCCCGCCCGCGCATTCTGTAGCAGGGACCAGACGATCGTCAGGCGCACCGGCTCGCCGACGAACAGGGCGG
>JBGPGM010000312.1:0-3974 GCA_041483855.1 Phycisphaerae bacterium
CAGGGGTTCGCGGCCCCGCACTTCATGACGCTGGGCGATGGGGCGGTGGCGGTGTCGCTGGGGTCGCTGACCAAGGACCCGGTGGACCTGCCGGAACTGACGCTGGACACGCTGGACGTGCGCCTGGAGCGGAAGGCGGGCCAGTCGAACTACGGCGTGATCCTGGACAACCTGGGGAAACTGTCGTCGGGCAAGCAGCCGGGGCCGGCGCCGAAAAAGGAAGAGGGCAAGAAGTTCGTCATCGAGCACCTGACGATCCGCAAGATCGTGGTGCAGGTGGACATGATCGACGTGCCGGGGGCGGCCAGCGCGCTGACGAAGGTGACCATCCCGATCGACGAGATCAAACTCACCAACGTGGGCAAGACGGGCACGGGTGTCAAGGGGACGGGCGTGACGATGAGCGAGTTGGCGAGCCTGATCGTGCAGGCGGTGTTGGCCGCGGCGGCGGAGAAGGGGGGCGGGCTGATCCCGGCCGACGTGCTGGGTGACCTGAAGGGGACGCTGTCGAACCTGGGCGGGGTGAAGGACCTGGGGTTGCAGGTGGTGGGCGACGCGAAGGGGACGGTGGAGAAACTCCAGGGCGAAGTGGGCAAGACGATCGAGGATGTGGGCAAGGGGCTCAAGGGGCTGATCCCGGGGGCGAAGAAATGAAGGCGGGGCGGCGGCGCTTCGACCTGGTGGTCAGCGACATCGATGGGTGCCTGTCGGGCGAGGGGCCGACGGCGATGGATGTCGAGGCGCTGGCGAAGGTGGCGGCGCACAACCGGCTGGCGGTGGAGCGCGGCGATCGGCCGGTGCTGACGGTGTGCTCCGGGCGGCCGCAACCGTTCGCCGAGGCGATGTGCCGGCTGGTGGGGAACACGTCGGCGCCGTGCGTGGCGGAGAACGGGGTGTGGCTGTACCACCCGGGGACGAACGAGTACGTGATGGACCCGGCGATCACGCGGGAGCATCGCGCGGCGGTGAGGGAGGCCGCGGAGTGGTTGGAGAAGGAGTTTGCGGCGCACGGCGTGACGCAGCAGCCGGGGAAGGCGGCGTCGGTGTCGCTGTACCACCCGGACACGGCGTACCTGAGGTCGATCGAGGGCCGGGTGGAGGCGGGGCTGGCGCGCGGGGGTTGGGGGCTGCGGGTGTCGATGACGTGGCTGTACATCAACTGCGACCTGGCGCACGTGACGAAGGGGACGGGCGTGGACCGGCTGCTGGCGATGGCGGGGATAGGGCGGGAGCGCGCAGCGGGGATCGGGGACACCATGGGCGACGCGGCGATCGCGGATCGGGTGGCGTGGTTCGCGTGCCCGGCGAACGCGAAGGAAGAGATCAAGGGGCGCGCGGCGTACGTGGCGGAGCGGGAGGAGGCGTGGGGGGTGGTGGAGATCCTGGGGAAGCTGGTGGGGTGAGGGGCCGGGGAGGTTGACGCGGGGCGCGCGACGGGAAGCACGCGTCCGTGCGGCGTGGGCGCGCTGGCGTGTGATGGAGTGCGCCGACCATAAAAAAGCGCCGGCCTGAGAGGGCCGGCGCTCGTTGAAGACTGAAAGGTGTCCGGGGGGCTACTTAGCCGCCGTGGGCCTTGAGGTAGTCGGCCTCGGCCTTCTGACGGGCCTTGACGCCGGGGTCGGCGGCGATGACCTTCTGGACGGCCTTGATGAAGTTGGGTTCATTGGGGTTGCCCTGCCAGCGGACGGTGCCGTCGGTGCTGATGACGACGCAGTGGGGGATGCCCTGGACGGCCAAGGCCTTGTTGACGGTCTTGGAGGTGTCCACGGCCTGGGCGTACTTGCGCTTGTTGGCGTTGAGGTACTGCTCGACCTTGGTCTTGTCCTCGTCGGAGATGCCGATCACCACGAGATCGCGCTTGTTGGCGACCTGCAGGTCGTCGATCTTCGGGGCCGCGACGTGGCACCAGTGGCACCAGGTGGCCCAGAAGTCAATGACGACGACGCGCCCGGCGGTCTTGGGGGCGGCGCCGATGTAGGACTCGTTGCCCAGCGCGGCGGGGAGCGGGCTGCCCTGGACGTTGGTGGCCGACAGGCTCTCGGTGTTCTTCTCGGGCCACTGCGCGGCCTCGAAGGCAGAGGCGTCGGGCATGGTGAAGGGAACATCGATCACCTGGCCCGGCTTGAGGTCGGTGGACAGGGTCTTGGTCTTGCCGGATTCCTTCTCGGCGTTGGCGTACTGGGTGGCGAGCTTGCCGGGGAGGGCCGCGGCGTCCTCGGCGGACTCGGCGACGAGCAGTGCGGCGGCCTGATCGACGTTGCTGGTCATGACGCCGGCGAAGCGGAGGTTTCCGGCGCGGTCAACGAAGTAATAGACGGGGTCCTGGTCGGTCACGATGCCCTTGCGGAAGGCGTTGCCGACGTCATGGGCAAAGAGGCCGGAGTAGCCCTTCGCCTTGGCGACATCGGCGGCCTTCTCCCAGCCGTGGTCGTGGTGCACAGCCAGGACGACCAGGCCGTCCTTGGCGTACTTGGCGCTCAGGGACTGGAGCATGGGCAGGGCGGTCTGGGAGGTCTGATAGAAGGAAGACCAGGTGGCGACGAGGACGACCTTGCCCTTGGTGTTCTCGGCGGTCAGCGCCTCGCCGTTGGTCCAGCCGTTCAGGCCGGCGAACAGGGAGGCGTTGAAGGGCTTGAGTTCCATCGCGTCGAGCTTGGCGCGGTGGGCGCCGCTACCCTCGCGCTTGATGGGGTCGTTGGCGCGCAGGGCCGAGCCGGCGACGAGGATGAGAGCGGCGGCGAACAAGGTCGTGACTTTCATGTGCGAGTGCCTCCTGATGCGGTTTACGGGATCAGAACCGGACATTTCTCAACGTGGCAACTGATGTGCTCGAAAGATACTATGCGACGAACACGGGGTCATTATTCAAATTTCACGCGGTCGGGCAAGAAGAAACCAGGGAAGTGGAGCCGAGACATCGGCGGATCGAAGGGATCCAACACAGACATGGCCCTTGTGGTGGGCGTACCGGCGCGTGGCGCGTCGAGCCCGGGGGCCTAACGGGTACACGCCCCTTGCGGGTCGATTGTTCCCGGAGCGGGTGAACAAAGTCGGTGGAGGGCGATCGCCGCAGCGACGGCGACGTTGAGGGAGTCCGCGGCGGCGTCGCGGGTGGGTTGGGGGGCGGGCGATGATCCGATCGGAATCCGAACGCGCTGGTCGGCGGCGGCCAGGGCGGCCGCGGTCAGGCCGGGTCCTTCGGCTCCGAGCATGAGGGCGATGGGGCGGGGAGATCGGCGGAGTTGGGCGTCGATCGCGGCGATATCCGTGGCGTCCGGGCGTGGCGTCAGAGCCAGGATGAGGAAACCGGCGGGGCGAAGCCTGGCCAGCGCGTCGGGCCACGGGGACAGGCGGGCGAAGGGGATGGTCAGGGCGTGACCGACGGAGACGCGGATGGCCTTGCGGTAGAGGGGGTCGGCGCAGCGGGGGGAAAGGAGGACGGCGGTGCGTCCCGGGGGCGCCAAGGCGGCCGCGTTGCGGAATATGGCGCCGATGTTGTCGTGGTTGGTGAGGTCCTCGAGGATCAGGAGAGTGGTGCAGGTGGCCAGGAGGTGGTCGAGAGATGGCGGGGCGCGGCGCTGGCCGATGGCGAGCAGGCCGCGATGGATGTTGAAACCCACGATCCCGTTCATGGTGGGCTGATCGACGAGGTAGACGGGGGTGGAGTCGGGGAGAGCGGCGAGGGCGTCGCGGATGGTGTTCAAGCGGGTGTGGGTGGTGAGGACGGAGCGGGTGGAATAGGAGGAGTGGATGAGGCGGCGGAAGACGAGTTCACCTTCGGCGATAAAGAGACCGCCGGATTGGGTGGGGCCGTCGGGGCCGGCGTCGTCGAAGCGGGTCTTGCTGAGTTCGGCCTCGCGGACGAGAACGTAGTCGGCGACGCGGGGGTCGGTGAGGGAAGAGATCGGGATGGGCGTCGAAGCGGGCATGGGGCACGGGGGGGCGGAAAACAGGAGGAATGCGGACCGCGTCGA